>JASMME010000080.1 GCA_030748365.1 Lutibacter sp. | reverse complement strand
GCCCACCGACCGACCCATCGCGGTGGTCTACCAAAGTTTTCTTCGGGCAAGCAACGCTGGAGCGCCGGTATTGGACAAGTGGGGGCTCAGTGCCCAGGGCTACCTCTTACACGTGGGTTCTTTTGATCCGCGTAAGGACTTACTTACCCTGGTCAGGGCCTTTAGGCGCCTAAAGGAGGCCTCTGAAAACCCTGGTTTAAAACTGGTATTGGCCGGTGAAACCACTGTCCACGGGCATAGGGCGGTCTACGATGAAATTTGCGATTACCTCCAGCGCCATGGCCTGTCTGGGGAGGTTATCATGCCGGGTTACCTTTCCAAAGCCGCCATCACCACGCTCTACCAACAGGCCCGTCTCTATGTTTTTCCTTCCCTGGAAGAAGGTTTTGGGATTCCCCTTTTGGAAGCCTTTTCAGCAGGTGTTCCTGTCCTGGCTTCTGATACGGGTGCCTTGCGCGAAATAGGGGCAGATGCTGCCCAATATGTCAAGGCAGGCGACCCAGAGGCCCTGTCGGATGCACTAAGGCTTTTGTTGGCCGATGAAGAGGCCCAAAAAGCCCTGGTCAAACGGGGACACCAACGCCTGAACTTCTTTTCGAGAAAGCAGTTTATACAGGATTTTGAAAAGCTGATCCTGTCGCCTGTAAACCAGCCCCCACAAAGCATACAAGATGTCCGCAACTCCTAAGAAAATACTGTTCCTACACGGTTCCAATGACCTCTATGGGGCCAGCAGGGTTCTTATACAGCTGCTCGCCCTCTTGGGAGCGGAGGGCCATGAACTACACCTGGTCTTGCCCTATCGGGGCCCCCTGGACAAGGCCCTTAGCGGCCAGCAGGTACGTATTTCTTATTATAACCTGGGCGTACTTCGTAGGAAATACCTCAGTCTAGTCGGTTTGTTAAACCGGAGCTGTAAGATTTTTAAGGCGGTCAATTTCCTGACCCGCTACCTACGCAGCCAGCAGATCGACCTGGTGTATAGCAACACCACGGTTGTCTTATCGGGGGGGATCGCTGCCAGGCTTCGGGGACTGCCAAGTATTTACCACTGTCATGAACTTCCCGCCAGCAAGGGCCTATACGCCAGTCTGATGGGCCGGCTTATACAGCGTTTGGCCACCCGGGTCATCGTGGTCTCCGAGGCGGTTAGGACGCATTGGTCTCAGTGGGTAGATCCAGAGAAGCTCTGTAGGGTTTACAATGCAGTCAGCCTCCCCAATCAGCTTCCGTCAGCCGACAAAACAAGCCCTTACCAGCTGACGGCGATAGGAAGGATTTCTCCCCTTAAAGGCCACCAATACCTGGTGGAAATGGCGGCCATTCTGATGCGCCAAAGGGCCGACCTACAGTTGGTCATTGTCGGTGATGTGTTTAAGGGCTATGAGTCCTACGAAGAAAGTCTTAAAGAACAGGTACGTAGCCTCGGCCTGGAAGACCGGATCCACTTGTTGGGTTTTCGCGCTGATATGGCGGCGGTTTTTGCCAGTACAGACCTGTTGATCCATCCTTCCATCCTGCCGGATTCCCTGCCGACCGTTCTTTTAGAAGCCATGAGCCATGGCATCCCCGTGGTCGCTACCCAGTTGGGCGGAAATATCGAATTGCTCGACCGGGGAAAGAATGGGCTGCTGATACCGGTTGAGGATGCTGAGACTGCTGCCGCACAGGTCTTGGCCTATATAGAAGACCAGGCCCTGCAACAGGCCCATATCGCCCGTTCTCACCAGCGTTTGGCAACAATATTTAATCCGGAGCGTTTCGAGGAGGCGATCCGCGCTGTAGTAAATCCATACCTATGAGCACCCAACAACCATCCATCGCCATCATCGGCACCAAGGGCTACCCCTATGTATATGGGGGCTATGAGACCCTGGTCAAGGAATTGGCCGAACGCCTGGTCCAACGCAACTGCCGGGTGACGGTCTATTGCCACCGCTCCCTTTTTTCCGAGCGACCTCCAGAAGTCAACGGAATCAGGCTGGTCTATGTACCCGGTTTGGAAACCAAGACACTTAGCCAGTTGGTACATTCCTTTTTTTCCATGATTCACGCGGCTTTTTCCGATGTATCGGTGGTCCTGGTGGTCAATGCGGCCAACGGCCCTTTTGGCCTGATCTCCCGCCTGGCAGGCAAGCCCACAGCCATCAACCTAGACGGCCTGGAATGGCTACGTCCCAAGTGGAAGGGGCTGGGCGCTTTTTATTTCCGGATTGCGGCCCGCCTGGCCACCCGTTGGTATGACCGGCTGATCAACGATGCCGAGGCCATGCGACAGGTTTATTTACAGCAATTCAACAAAGACTCAACGGTGATTGCCTATGGCGCTCCGACCACCAGCATTGAAGCCCCTGAGCTGCTCGATCGCTGGGGCTTACAAGCCCGCGGTTATTACCTGGTGGTGGGCCGGCTGATTCCCGACAACAATGCCGATTTGATCATCCAGGGCTTCCTGGCCTCCGATTCCCGGCGAAAACTGGTGGTGGTGGGGGATGTCTTCTATAAAGATGCCTATGCGGACCGCCTAAAGGCCCTGCGTGATGAGCGCTTGCTCTTTACCGGCTATCTCTATGATCCCCGGGAACTGGCCGCACTCTACCAACACAGCCATGCCTACCTACACGGCCATGAATTTGGCGGTACCAACCCCACCATGATCAAGGCATTGGCCTATGGCTGTGCCATCATTGCCCTGGACACCGTCTTTAACCGGGAAATGCTGTCAGACGACCAACACGGCCTGTATTTTGAGAAAAACACCCAATCACTACAAGCCGCTATAAACCAGGCCGAAGCCCATCCCGAAGTACTGCAAACACACCGCGACACCGCCCGCCAGGGCATTACTGCCCGCTACGACTGGGAGCATATCACCGACCAGTACCTAAAGGTCTTCCGCGAATTGCTTGAACAGCGGGGGGGGATAGGGAATGGGGAATCAGGTTTTCCACAAGTTTTATAGTTAGTATTGCTTTGTTGCTTCGTTTTATCAAGAGAACATAAGCAAGTGTATCAACACAAGAAAAAAGTAACTCCTAGCAATAGTTCAATCGACTGGCCTACGACCTACTATAAAAACTCCCAAAATCAAGGAAGCAGGGAAGGACAAAAGAAATAAAGCAGTTATTTTTCTTTCCCCTTTTTTGCGCACCCAAAAAAAGGGTTAAAAAGGGTGTTTTTCCCTAGGCATTTTTACTGCGTAAAATCGTTCGCAAAACTTCGCGGTAAGCGCAAGACGCTTCCCTGAATCTCGAAGCTTTTGCTTCCCTATGCTTGGGAATAAAAGGCGTTTTAACAAGTATGGATACCTTGAAATTTGAAAAAAACGAAGCAAACGTATCAATAAATAAACAAAAGAAACAAAGCAAAGAAGATGTACCTTTCTTTGCCCTTTTTACGGATTCAAAAAAAAGCTAAAAAGAACCTTTTTAGCACTGATATACTAACAGACTTGTTTTTTTCTTAAAAAAGAAAGTATTTTTACCTACAAGAATTTGTTAGATTGTGATCATCAATAGGTTTGGCATTGCGAGGCGCCCTGCGCCCCAGCAATCCCCAACCCCCAAAAAACAACCAATGAAAGAAACCCCCACCCAAGAACCCATCGCAGACGACGAAATTGACCTGCTCCAACTCGCCAAAAACCTTTGGAAAGGCCGGCGGCAGGTGATTAAGACCACATTGGTCTTTATGGCATTTGGTTTGTTTGTGGCCCTCTTTACCCCCAAGGAATACACCGCATCAACCACCATGGTGCCCCAGTCTTCAGAAGGCGGTACCAAACTGGGCGGTAGCCTGGGCGGACTGGCAGCCATGGCCGGGATCAACCTGGGAAGTATAGGGGGTGGCTCGGACATCTCCCCCACCCTGTACCCTCAGATTGTACAGAGTATTCCCTTCCAGCAAGCGCTGATGCAAACCTCCCTAAGCATCGACGGACAGGACAGCCCGGTGACTTTTTACGACTATTATACCGAGCTCAAACGCCCCGGTCTCTTGGGCACGCTAAAAAAATATACCCTGGGTTTGCCAGGACTCCTTCTACAAGCCCTTAAGGGAAAGCCAGCAAATAAGACGGTTGCCGAAGGCGGCCCGACACTGTTGAGCATTACCCAGGAGGAAAAAGGACTAATCGAACAGTTACAAGCGCAATTAAGCCTGTCGGTCAATGACAAGGATGGTTATGTGACCTTGTCGGCCAGTATGCCGGAAGCCCTGGCAGCTGCCCAGTTGGCCCGGGAAGCCCAGACCTTGTTACAGGCGGCCATTACCGAGTTTAAGGTCCAAAAGGCCACTGACCAGTTACAGTTTGTAGAAGAACGCTACCGGGAAAAGGCGGCAGTATATAGCAGTGCCCAACAGGCCCTGGCCCGTTTCCAGGACCGGAATAAAAACACCGCTACGGCCCTGGCCCAAACCTCCCTGGCCCAGCTACAGGCCGAACACGACCTGGCCTTTAGTGTCTATAATGAGTTGGCCAAACAGCTAGAGACCCAAAAAATACAGGTAAAGGAAGATACCCCGGTCTTTACGATTTTGGAACCGGTATCGGTCCCTTTGGAAAAAAGTAAACCCAATCGTCCGTTGATCTTGGTAATCTGGACCTTTTTGGGAGGTGTGCTCGGAATAGGACTGGTCTTGGGCAAACAGGCCCTGGGTGGTTTACAGGAACAGTGGGATCGTAAGCAATAATATATGAGCAAGCAAAAAGCCATCATCGTATCAGGGTATTTTAACCCTATTCACAAAGGCCACCTGGCGTATTTTAATGAGGCCAAGGCCCTGGCCGATGCCTTGTTTGTGGTTGTCAATAATGACCACCAAAGGGCCCTTAAAGGCAGTAAGGAGTTTCAGGATGAAGAGGAACGTATGATCATTGTTTCCAATATCAAGGCGGTGGACAAGGCCATTTTATCCATAGACCGGGACCGAACGGTGTGTGCCACCATTCAGCAAATAGCGGAGGATTTTGGGAAGGACTATGACCTGGCTTTTGCCAATGGGGGTGATCAAAATAATAAGACCATTCCGGAAAGGGCTGTTTGTAAGCAAATGGGGGTAGCGCTTATTGATGGGTTGGGAGAGAAGATACAAAGTAGTAGTTGGTTGTTAAAGAAGTTGTAGCTTGGATCGTGGTGGTGGCAAAACTAAAAATGCAGCATTCACTCCATCCAAAAACATTTGACGGCTGGTTTTTTATAAAAACAAAACCACCAATTTTTATCGGGTGGGATTAGGAGAATAAGTGAAATCATTAGAAGAAGATAAACAGAAATGAATATTACCGTTATTGGTTCAGGCTATGTTGGGTTGGTCTCAGGGACTTGTTTTGCAGAGATGGGAAACAAAGTTACCTGTGTAGATATAGATGCTGTTAAAATTGAACAATTAAACCAAGGAATCATTCCCATATTTGAGCCGGGTTTGGAGACCATGGTTCTAAGAAACATTCAACACAAAAATTTACTTTTTACAACAGCCCTAGACGAGGCCCTACAAAATGCTGAAATGGCTTTTATAGCGGTGGGAACACCCATGGGGGATGACGGCTCAGCGGATTTACAATATGTGTTGGCGGTGGCCAAATCAATTGGGCAGGCGATGCAACAAAGGTTGATTGTCGTTGATAAATCTACTGTACCCATTGGCACTGCTGATAAGGTAAAGGCAACCATTCAAAAAGAATTGGATATTAGGAAATCAGACTTAGATTTTGAGGTGGTTTCGAATCCTGAATTTTTAAAAGAAGGTGCCGCCATTGAAGATTTTATGAAACCCGATCGTGTAGTCATTGGAGCAGATTCGGAGTTTGCCATTAAAAAAATGAAGGAAATCTATGCGCCTTTTTTTAGATCTCATGACCGTTTTATCACCATGGACATCCGCTCTGCGGAGATGACCAAATACGCAGCCAATGCCATGTTGGCTACCAAAATATCTTTTATGAATGAAATTGCCAATATTTGTGAAAAGGTAGGGGCCGATGCCAATCAAGTACGAATTGGCATTGGTTCAGACCAGCGTATAGGGTACAGGTTTATTTATCCAGGTGCTGGTTATGGGGGGTCTTGTTTCCCCAAAGATGTAAAAGCCTTGACTAAAATAGCCAAAGATAACGGTTACAATGCACAGTTAATAAGCGCTGTTGAAGCCGTAAACGATGCGCAGAAATTAGTCATCGCTCAGAAAATAATCAAACGATTTGGAGCCAATTTAACCGGATTTACTTTTGGCGTTTGGGGCTTGGCTTTTAAGCCTGGAACCGATGACATGCGGGAAGCACCATCGGTGGTATTAATCAAATCACTGATTAAAGCGGGTGCGATAGTACAGGCATTTGATCCAGTTGCAAATGAGGAGGCTGTTAAAAAATTCCCAAGGAAATGGATAGCTACTAATAAATTAACATTTTATGATGATAGCTATAGTGTCTTGGAAAATAGTAATGCTTTAGTACTG
>JASMME010000007.1 GCA_030748365.1 Lutibacter sp. | reverse complement strand
TACTTTAACGTGTCAATCTCGGTATTGACAACAGTCGTATCCTTTAACTGACCCACCGTGTTTTGAGCGGCCATTTCAGTTGAAACCGCACAGCACAACAAAAGGAAAAAACACTTCGCTACAAATCTATACACACGCTATACCCTTATAAGTTTTTGAGTGCTCTTTTGATCAATAGTTCAACATTCGCTGACCTGTCTTCTGTTAAAATTTTGTCCAAGACCTTTTCACTTTGTTTTCTGGAAAACCCGAGCACCTCCAAAGCTGTTAACGCCTCCTTCTTACTTGTATTGTTCGGCGTATCTGAAACTTCATCAAGCACATAGGTTTTGGCGATCTTATCTTTTAGGTCTATCAGTACCCTTTGGGCTGTTTTTGCACCTATTCCCTTAACGGATTGAATTAGGGATACATTCCCAGAAACGATTGCCTGTTGAATTTCATCCGTGTTCATAGAAGAAAGCATCGTCCTAGCAATGGAAGGCCCAACGCCTGATACAGAGAGTAATAGCCTAAATATTTCCCGTTCTGTTTTATCTATGAATCCATAAAGGGTATGGGCATCTTCCCTGACAGACAGGTGGGTGTATAAAAAGACCGATGTTGATTCGGGAAGTTTTGAGAAAGTGTTCAACGAAATATGGACCAAATACCCAACACCGTTGACTTCCACCACAGCATGGGTAGGGTTTTTTTCAACCAACTTTCCGTTTAAATGCGTTACCATCCCTACTTACAATATTTACCGCTAAAGGTAGTAATTATTATTTGTTTTACTACTGTTCTCCTGGGCATCGACAATGGCTACACAAGCCATGTTTACAATCTCGTCAACACTGGCACCCAACTGAAGAATGTGCACCGGTTTTTTCAAGCCCATTACAATGGGCCCAATCGATTCGATATTGTTTAATCGCTTGATCAATTTATAACTGATATTGGCAGAATTCAGGTCGGGAAAGATTAAACCATTCACCCTTTTGTTATGAATCTTGGCAAAGGGAAAATTGGCACCCCTGAGCGACCTGCTCAAGGCAAAATCGGCCTGGATCTCTCCGTCTACCATGATCGCAGGATAATGCTCGTGCAAATGCGCAACCGCATTCGCTACCTTGACAGCAGAGTTTGACTCGGAAGAACCAAAATTGGAATAGGACAACATGGCAAGATGGGGGGTTACACCAAAAATTTTCATAACCCTGTTCGTCATCCTGGCTATTTGAACCAAGTCTTGTTCGGTAGGATTGATCGTAAAAGCGGTGTCGGAAAAGAACATAGGCCCCCGCTCAGTCATCATGATATTGGTAGCGGCCACCCGTTGCACCCCCTCCGCTTTTCCGATTAGCTCTATAATGGGCTTGGCAACGGCTGGGTAACTCCTCGAGTAACCAGTCACCAGGGAGTCTGCTTCCCCTTCATTGACCATCATGGCGGCAAAATAATTGCGCTCACGCATCCACTTTTGGGCATTCAAAAGCGTAATGCCATGGCGTTTGTGTTTTTCCCAGTACAACTTTGCAAAACGATTTCTCCTGGTTTTTTCTTCTTCGGATTTTGGATCGATGATAGACAAATTAGCCTCAAACTTAATTTCATCCATCAGCTCTTTGATAATCTCCTTGTTTCCGAGCAGGATGGGCTTGCCAATACCATCGTCGTGAACGATTTGAGCAGCTTTTAGAACGTCGAGATGGTCTGCCTCCGCAAATACGATGGTTTTGGGATCTGCCTTGGCCCTATTGGTAAGTAGCCGCATCAGCTTACTACCAGTTCCCAGGCGTTCCGCCAGGGTCTCTTTGTAGCCTTCCCAATTGGTAATGGGTGACTGGGCCACTCCGGAATCCATCGCTGCTTTGGCTACTGCAGGCGGAATTTCAGTAATCAACCTCGTATCAAAAGGTTTGGGGATTATATAGTCTCGTCCGTATTGAATGTTGGTTTCGCCGTAGGTAATATTTACCTGTTCTGGAACAGACGCCTTGGCAAGATCGGCCAGGGCATGTACCGCAGCCATCTTCATGGCTTCATTTATCTTGGTTGCCCTTACATCGAGTGCCCCCCTAAAAATAAAGGGAAAACCGAGCACATTGTTTACCTGGTTGGGATGGTCGGACCTACCGGTGGCCATGATAATATCCTGCCTGGTATCCAATGCTGTTTTATAAGCAATCTCCGGATTGGGATTGGCCATGGCAAATACAATCGGGTTCTCAGCCATGGACAGAAGCATTTTCGGGGTACAGACATCTGCAATCGACAACCCGATAAACACATCTGCTCCGACCATGGCCTCCTCCAGCGTATTCAATGATTTGTCGGTGGCGAATTCAGCTTTTTGAGCCGTCAGGTTTGCTTGGCCTTTCCTGATAACCCCCTTGCTGTCACACATGACAATATTTTTTCGTTGGGCACCCAGTGCCAGGTATAAGCGGGTACAAGAAATAGCCGCTGCACCAGCGCCGTTGACAACGATGCTGACCTTAGAAATATCCTTTCCGGCAATTTCAATGGCGTTCTTCAGGGCAGCAGCCGAAATGATGGCAGTACCGTGCTGGTCATCGTGCATGACGGGAATATCGAGTTCCTCCTTTAACCTACGCTCAATCTCAAAGGCTTCTGGAGCCTTGATATCTTCGAGGTTGATTCCTCCAAAGGTAGGAGCGATGTTCTTTACGGTTGCTACAAAGGCGTCTATGTCCTTGGTGTCCACTTCAATATCAAAGACATCAATGTCTGCAAATATTTTAAACAACAAACCCTTACCCTCCATAACCGGTTTGGAAGCTTCCGGTCCAATATCACCGAGTCCCAACACAGCTGTTCCGTTGGATATAACCGCCACTAGGTTTCCTTTGGCAGTGTACTTATAAGCATTCTTGGGGTCTTTCTCTATTTCCAGACAGGGCTCGGCAACACCCGGTGAATAGGCCAAGGCCAAGTCTTTCTGGGTAGCGTATTTCTTGGTAGGAACTACCTGTATCTTTCCAGGAGCGGGTTTGGCGTGGTACAACAGGGCTTCCCTTCTTTTCCTCGCTTTGTTCATGTCAGTTGATTTTACACAATGACTTACAAATGTAGCAGTAATTTTAACGCTGGCTAATTATACAGCAAAAAATTTGCCTTTGTGCAGATACTTTTCCCTCTTAAGGAATTGAAAAAAAAGACCTATACCCAGAATAAGAAGTTTTGGGCACACAACAATTGCTATTAGAAATGCCCCTCAAAAGAGCTCCCAACCCTTCCGATAGTCCCTTCCCACAAACTGATTGGCTTGTTCTAGGTTGGTGACCCGCATTTCTTTACCATTCCATCGCAATTTCTTCCGCCCGAAATAATCAAAGCCATTCGGGGATTTTTTACGCCGCAACAGGTAAGACCTGATAGCAATATTTCCCATCAGTACGGCCTCTGTCAGTGGGCCAGCGTAGTCAAATGAAGCGGTGAGTTTTTGGTGTTCTTTGCTGTTAAAGCCTGCTTTACAGGCATCGATCCAAGCCTGTTGATGTCCCCATTCAGGCGCCCGCGTGGTGCTTCTGGAAGGATCAGCTATATGACTGAGTGGGGGGAGGCCTTTTCTGTGAAGTTTTGGCGAAATCCCATAGGGACCAGCTGTGATGATGCCTTTTTCACCAATCATGATAACACCGTTCTCATTACCCACTCCTGTCAGGTCTTCCTCAGCAGGAATCAGGGCTGGGTGAGGGGGGCGGATACCTCCATCTGTCCATACCATTTCCACGGGACTATCATTCTTTGAAGAGGGGGGGAAATGCATACTGACATAAGAAGAAGGCGGACAACCTTCAGGAATATATTCCGGCGACCACATCTTGGTGAATACACTACCGATACTGCATTCTACATCCTTTGCATGACCCAGCTTTAGGGCCCTAAAGGGTATGTCTATGATATGACAACCCATATCGCCCAGGGCACCCGTACCATAGGCCCACCAGCCCCGCCAGTTAAATGGATGTAGGGCGGGGTTATAGGGCGTTTTTTTGGCAGGACCAAGCCACAAATCCCAGGCCAGTTCGTCTGGTTGTTTGGCTGCTTGTGCTTTCGGCATCACGATGCCCTGAGGCCATACAGGGCGATTTGTCCAAACCTGTATCTTGTGGATCTTGCCGATGATTTTTTTTTCTACCCAATCAGCGATTGCTTGTTGATCGGGATTGGAGGCGCCCTGATTTCCCATTTGGGTAACCACGCGTTGCTCACGTGCCATCTCCGTTAGTAAACGCGCCTCCCTGATATTGTGGCTAAGGGGTTTTTGTACGTATACGTGTTTGCCCCTGAGCATGGCCTTGGCAGCAATGACCGCATGGGTGTGATCGGGGGTGGAAATAGTGACCGCATCGAGGTCTTTTTCCTGGTCTAAAAGCCGCCGGAAATCTGTATAAAAACGCGCGCCAGAAAACTGCTTTCTGGAATGGAGAACCCCATGGGCACCTCGGGGATCAATATCACAAAGTGCCACGACCCGCTCTCTGCCACCTACAGAAGCGTTGAGAATGTCTGAACTGCCTTTTCCACCAACGCCAATCCCAGCAATATTGAGTTGGTCGCTCGGCGCTGTATAACCCACCCCTCCCAATACGTGACGTGGCACGATAAAGAGCGTGGAGGCCAGCAGGTTCTTCTTGATAAATTTTCTCCTTGAACGGTTGGGTTGTAAGGCAGCCATAACAGCATGGGGGTTTTTGGGCAGCCCCACGAAGGGAATCAGGGGCTAAAAATCATCAACTTCTCTATAGGCCTGAATCAGGTATTGCTCCCCTTCCTTACCAGAATAGGCATTCCCATGCTCCATTCCCAGAATGCCCTGATAGCCTTTAGAATGAATAAATTTAAAAATATTTTTGTAATTAATCTCACCGGTGGTGGGTTCTTTGCGGCCTGGGTTGTCTCCAATCTGGAAATAGGCAATCTCGTCCCAGCAAGTACTTATGTTGGGAATTAGGTTTCCTTCTTGTATCTGCTGGTGATAGATATCAAAAAGAATCTTACAGGCAGGTGAATCGACCGCCTTACATATTTCAAAGGCCTGGGGACTCTCTGTTAGAAACTGTCCGGGATGGTCTCTAAAATTCAACGGCTCAAGTACCATCACCAAACCATGGGGCTCCAAAATAGCAGCCGCCTGTTTTAAACTCTCTACCAAGTGGGCCGTCTGATACGCTTTGTTGAGGCGCAAATCTACATAGCCGGGCACCACCGTCATCCATTTTGCATTGATCCGTTTGGCAAGCGCTACAGCACTGCGAATGTCATCTAGGAAGGCAGCGCGCTTTTCAAGGTTTCCACTGGTAAGGTTCGGGGTTTTCCAATGGATTTCGTGGGCTACAAACACCCCCATTTGCAAGCCGAGACGCTCCATGGTTTGGGCCATCTTCTTTTGTACGGCAAGGGGCCTTTCTTTCATATCGTTGTCTTCAAAGGCCCGAAAACCCTGATCGGCCATAAATGACAATTGAGCGATTGGGTCCTTACCGGCATGGTGCTCGAACATACCTATATGAGGGGCGTACTTCAACTGGAAGTTGGCCTTGTTAAATGAATGGGGTTCGACCCATTTTTCACGGGCTGATAGCAAGGGGGGCGTCAGAGACATCCCCAGGGCTGCCAGGCCGGTTTTCGAGGTAAATGTTCTTCTATTCATCACGTGTTGCTTTACTTATAAAGACCAGGCTTTCCCACCGGTGGTTGTTTGTAGATCGACACAGCCTTTTTGCATGCCCGGTATGGGGTCATAAGCCAATACCTGCTCTCCAATATACTCCGACATTCGATAGGCGGTAGCAGCCCTGTCTCGGCACTGAGAAATAAAGGCATAGGCCAGGGCCGTTTCAGAAACTGGCGCATCCTTATCAGCATCGTAGTCCTGGAGTTCCCGCTCCCATGCTGCTTTGCTTGGGCTGTCTGCCTTGAGAAGCGAGAACAGTTGCCGGTCAATATCATCCAGATCCAGTGCTTCAATATTTTCTTTACGGCTCGCTTGCAATGTTATTTTTTCAAAAGCAGCCAGGGATTTTCTTAAAAAATCTTGTTCTGTTGTATTCATAACCGCTGAGACATAGCCATCCAAAAACTGGGGTATATGAAGTGCCTTGCCACCGGGGAGCTCGGTTTTTGGCAAGATAAGGTCAATTGTTTTCTCAAGCAGGCCTGCCTGTGCCGGGGAAAAGAAGCGGGGCGTCCAGGAAATAGAAGCTGTACAAGACTGTAAAAGGCTCACCAAGGAAGGGGTCAGTACCATGGTTCCCAAGGAAAATCCAATATTTTTTAGGGCATCTCTTCTTTTCATTTGTGGTAATGGTTTTATCAGTTAAAGGCTCCAGGCCTATCTTGTTATACTTATTCAGCCAGAAGATGGTGGCCTCTGGTTGTCTGCTGCGCCAAACGGGTTATTTACAGGTTGTTTTTCTTGAGTTGATCAACCGCGTAATTCGCGGCCCTCGCAGTCAGGGCCATATAAGTCAATGAGGGGTTTTGACATCCGGAAGAGGTCATTGCAGCCCCATCGGTCACAAAAACATTGGGTACCGCATGCAGCTGGTTATGGGCATTGAGTACGGATGTTTTGGGATCACGGCCCATTCGGGCTGTGCCCATTTCGTGAATTCCCAGGCCAGGGGCATAGGCTTCCCGGCTTTCCTGTACCTCTTTAAAACCGGCACCTTCCAGCATTTCTACTGCCTGTGAAATCATGTCTTTGCGCATATTGTGTTCATTTTCCTTGATCTCAGCATCAAAACTAACTGTGGGCAAACCCCAGGCATCCAGCCGATTGGTATCCAGGGTCATCTTATTTTCGTGGTAGGGAAGCATTTCCCCAAAACCACTCAGCCCCATATACCATACTCCAGGCTGTAGAAGGGCTTCTTTAAAATCCTTGCCATAGGCAAGCTCTTTGACATTGTCGGCCCATCCACCACGACCAGCGCCCCCCTGGTAGCCATAGCCCCTAATAAAATCGGGGTGATCAGTGGTGCCGCCCAAGTTTCTAAAGCGGGGAACGTAAATACCATTGGGCCTTCTTCCCTTATAATAGGTGTCTTCATATCCTTCTGCCCTACCGAGGGCACCCACCTTAAAGTGGTGATCCATTAGGTTGTGGCCAAGTTCTCCGGAATCATTTCCCATGCCACGGGGAAACCTATTCGAGGTGGATTGCAGTAGGATGGAAGTGGATGCAATTGCTGAGGCACAGAGAAAAATAACCCTGGCCTTGTATTCATAGGTTTTTTTGGTAAGCGCATCGATGAGCCTTACCCCAGTAGCACGCTGCGTGGTTTCGTCATATAGCACCTCGTAAACGATGGAATGGGGTCTTAGGGTCATATTTCCAGTGGCAGTGGCCGTAGGAAGGGTGGCGCTGTTACTGCTAAAATAAGCACCGAAAGGGCAACCCCGCATACAACGGTCTCTATATTGACAAGAAGTTCGTCCCAGCCCCGGCTTGGTGCCTTCCGTGATATGGGCAGCCCTGCCAATGGTAAGCAACCGGTCTTCATAGTTGTTTTCGAGGGAACTTTTGAGCTGTTTTTCCACACAATTCAGTTCCATGGGGCGTAGAAACTTACCGTCGGGTAAGTGAGGTAGGCCCAGGTTTTCTCCGCTAACGCCAATGAATTGTTCCACATGGTCATACCAGGGTGCAATGTCTCGGTAACGGATGGGCCAGTCAACAGCAATACCTTCTTTGGCATTGGCCTCAAAATCGAGGTCGCTCAACCGGTAGCTTTGGCGCCCCCACGTCAAAGACCTTCCGCCTACCTGATAGCCCCTAATCCAGTCAAAGCGTTTCACTTCCTGGTAGGGATGTTCTTGGTCGTTTACAAAGAAGTGTTTGCGGGATTCTTTGGTTACATAGCCCGTTCTGCTTTGCTTGGGTTGCTTTGCCAGGGTTTCCTGTGTAATCACATCTCCGTGTTTAAAATCCCAGGGGTCTTTATACATGGTAGGGTAATCCTCCCGGTGGCGCACCATCCCGCCCCTTTCCAATACAAGGGTCTTTAAACCCTTTTCACACAATTCTTTGGCAGCCCAGCCACCACTAATTCCTGTTCCCACTACAATGGCATCATATGTTTCAAGGTGGTCCTGAGCTGAGTCAATGGTCATAATAAGCTGTCATTTAGGTCGTTTTCACCGGGTTGTCTGGTATACCAATACGAAGGTTACAGTGAAGAGTGGTTGTCGTGTAAACAAACGTAGCTACCAATTTAGTAAAAATCCAGTTCTTAGGTTGCAATTTATTTTTTTCATTCTGTTTTTTTGTTTAATTCATTTCAGTGAAAACAAACAGACACATAAAAAACCTACTGGTAAAAATAGATTTCACCTAAACAGCACCCAATAACTCACTGTGCAACAGTTATGGAATTAATTTTTTTACTTCAACAAAACACCTTATATATACGATTAATTGACTATTTCGTATTATATTTGTGTTTGAGATTTTTCAATGATGTTAAACATACAAAAAATAGCCCCGTTTAAAGCCGAAGGTGTGGTCTACCATGCGGATACCTGTTTGCCCCTGACCAACGCAGTAGAAAGAAAAAAATTAAAGTTTAAAGCCCTGGCCAGGTATACCTATCCAGGTGACCGACTGACTGAAGAAACCATTGGCTTGAATTCCATTGGTTACTGGGATGCGGATGAACCCCAGGACTGGGGGCTAGACTGGCATCGGAATGAAGGACTCGAAATTCACTTTTTAGAATCGGGCACCATGCCCTATTCACACCAGGATAAAGAAGTCGAACTAAGCCCCAACTACCTAACCATTACCCGACCATGGGAGGCCCATAAGGTAGGAAATCCTTACATTGGCATGGGCAAGTTCTATTGGGTAATTATTGATCTGAATGTTCGCAGACCCCATCAAAAATGGTCCTGGCCCGACTGGATTATGTTGGCACCAAAAGACCTGGCAAGGCTTACCACTATACTGAGAAAGAATGAAAACTGGATCTGGAAAGCCAACCAAAAAATAAAGGACTGCTTTCAGGAAATAAGCCATGCGGTTGATGCAGGTGTTGAAGGCAGCAGTGCTTCCAAAATCCGCTTACTGGTCAATGAGTTGTTGATCCTCCTATTAGAATTGTTCGATTCGGATACCATTGTACTGAACGAAGCACTGACAGATAGCTCCAGAAGTGTACAGCTCTTCTTACACGAATTGGAAAAAAAACTCACAGAAGAATGGACCATTGAAAAAATGGCCGCATCAGCAGGGGTCGGACTCACCCGATTTACCTATCATTGCAAACGACTGACCAATTTGACACCCATGCGCTACCTGACGATGAAACGGCTGGAAATGGCTAAGAAAATATTGGTCGAAAAAGAAAAGCTGACTGTTTCGCAAGTTGCTTATAGTTGTGGGTTTAGTTCAAGTCAGTATTTTTCAACTGTTTTTAAACGCCACGAAAAGTGTTCCCCCAAAGATTATCGCTGTAAGGTGCCGACGTATGAGTAAATAATAGCGGCCCTCAATTCACAGGTAGTGGAAAAGTGCTTTGAAATTGTCCTCCTTGTTATTTTTTAATATAAAGAAACCTGGTATTTGACTATACCGAGCTTTTATTCGTAGTTTTTTTGATTTTAAAAATCATTTCTGCCATAGATTGGCTTTGTTTTATTTTTAGGAATACCAAATAAACATGCCAAAAAACAGCCAACATATCAATTACTACCTTCCAAACTCAGACGGTGATTTTATCGGTTTGCATGCTATAGGATATGATAGTTGCGATGCTAGGTATGGCTGGTGTTTGCCACTAAACACAAAAGAGGCCTGTAAGTTCAAAGTAAGTCAAAAACACCGGTATTCATTTCAAAACGAAGCGCGTGATCTTTGCGCAAAGAGACTGTTAATTCACCCCTGGGGAAACGATGGCAATACATCCCCCGATACAGTCAACAAGCCTTTTTATTGGTTAGGTCTAAGTATCAAAGCACTGAGTACGGATCAAAAATGTTCCTGGCCCAAATGGATTGTACTCACAACAAAAGATTTAAACGAACTGACCTGTTACCTAAAAGCCAGTGGGCCGTGTACTATAGAAACGAATGCCCAAATTGAGGATTATTTCCGGGAAATAACCAGGCTTATTGATAAAAAAAATAATATCTCTATGATACGCTTATATATAAACAAAATACTAACAGCATTGCTTGAGCTTTTTAAGAAAAAAAAAGTGATTTCCAATCAAAATCTAAATGAAAATTCTACAAGCAAATTAGCAACCTCGATTGTTTAAATTATTTCACTGACCAAAAATTAACAACAAACTTTTGTGTATTTTATACTTTCACAAGGATAATTTATTGACATCTAATCAACACCCCTTATGAAACGAAGGCATTTTATTGAAAGAGCCCTACAATCTGGAACTGCTTTGTCCTTACTGGGACTATACGCCTGCAAGGCTTCTGAAAAAGAAAAAAAACAGCTTGTTGACCCACTTAACCATTCAGAAAACAACTTGTTTTTCAAAATTTCACTGGCCCAGTGGTCACTGCACCGGGCATTTAAGTCTGGCAAGGAAAGCCCCCTTAATTTTGCCGCCCTATCCCGTGGCTTTGGCTGTGAAGGCCTAGAATATGTCAGCCAGTTCTTTCAAGACAAGGCCCAGGACAAGAATTACCTTACAGGGCTGAATACGCGGGCACAAGCAGAAGGACAACAAAACGTACTTATCATGATTGACGATGAAGGCAGTCTTGCAGATGCCCGCCAAAAATCGCGTTTACAGGCTGTTGAAAACCATTACAAATGGGTGGAGGCGGCGCATTTTCTCGGCTGCCATGCCATCCGGGTTAACCTGGCAGGTGGTACAGACAAAGCGGAAGCCGTCAAGGCTGGTGTTGATTCCCTGAACAGGCTGTCCGATTTTGCCAAAGATTCAAATGTCAGTATACTGGTAGAGAACCACGGTGGTTTTTCTTCTGACGGACAATGGATGACTGAGGTCTTTTCACAGATCAGCCGTGAAAATTGTGGTACGCTGCCCGACTTTGGCAATTTCTGTCTTACGGAAAACTACGGATCTATCAATAGTGATGGCTGCGACAAGGCCTACGATGTATATCAAGGAATGCGCGAGCTAATGCCTTATGCAAAGGCGGTGAGCGCTAAGAGCTATGACTTTGACGAGAACGGAAACCATATCAAAACAGATTACAGAAAGATTCTGAAGATTGTCAAAGAGGCCGGATACCGCGGATTTATCGGTATTGAATACGAGGGCAACAAAGCCCCGGAAGAAAAAGGCATTGAACTGACCAGAAACCTCTTGCTAAAAATTGGCAAAGAGCTTTCTTAACGAGTTGTATATAGAACGATACGCATACTGACACCAAACCTATCAACATGAAACCAATCATTAGACTACAACTTTCGACCATGATGTTCCTGGAATTCTTTATCTGGGGCGCCTGGTTTGTTACCCTGGGTACTTTTTTAGGGAACAACCTGAATGCAACGGGGGCCGAAACAGCACTGGCTTTTTCAACCCAGTCCTGGGGGGCGATTATTGCACCCTTTATCATCGGGCTGATTGCCGACCGTTTTTTCAATGCCGAAAAAATACTAGGGGTCTTACACTTGGTAGGTGCCTTGCTGATGTACCAGCTATCGCAAACCACCGAATTTTCCCTCTTCTACCCCTATGTACTAGGCTATATGATCGCTTATATGCCTACCCTGGCCCTGGTCAATGCCGTGTCTTTTAACCAAATGACAGACCCTGCCAAAGACTTTTCATACATCCGTGTCTGGGGTACCGTAGGATGGATCCTAGCCGGTTGGTCTATCAGCTATGTCTTTCACTGGGATTCGGCTGAAAGTATCAAAGAAGGCTTGCTGAAAAACACCTTTGTAATGACAGCTGTTGCTTCAGCCATCCTGGGTATATTCAGCTTTACCCTGCCCAAAACCCCTCCGGGTGCAAAAGAGGGGAAAAAAGCGACACTGGCAGATATGCTCGGCCTGGATGCCCTCAAGCTATTGAAAGATCGCAATTTTTTAATCTTCTTCTTATCATCTGTTCTGATCTGTATCCCCCTGGCATTTTATTATCAGAATACCAACCCGTTCCTGGCAGAAATAGGGGTCGAAAACCCAACCGGCAAGATGACCATTGGCCAGGTTTCAGAGGTCTTGTTCATGCTCTTATTGCCCTTTTTCTTTAAACGATACGGTTTTAAAAAGACCATTTTATTTGGTATGCTTGCCTGGGCCTTGAGATACCTCTTGTTTGCCTTTGGCAATGCTGGAGACCTTGCCTTTATGTTATTAATTGGCATTGCCCTACACGGTATTTGTTATGACTTTTTCTTTGTTTCAGGGCAAATATACACCGACTCAAAGGCTGGCGAAAAAGTGAAGAGTGCCGCACAAGGACTGATTACCCTTGCCACCTATGGATTAGGGATGTTGATTGGTTTTTGGGTAGCCGGCAAAATTACAGACACCTATGTCATGGCAGACAACCAACATAACTGGATGGATATTTGGATGATACCTGCTATCTTCGCCGCCATCGTACTGGTCTTATTTGCCTTGCTATTCAAGAACGAACAAATAAGCTATAAAGATTCCTAAGAACATCGCAATGGGGAAAAAAATAAAATTAGGCATTATTGGGGGCGGGGGTGATTCGCTGATTGGTGTACTGCACCGGGTCGCCTCTTTTACCAACGACAATTTTGAAATTGTAGGAGGGGTTTTCAATCCTAACTGGGAAGAGAATATTGGTTTTGCAGCAACAATTGGCCTGGGCACTGACAGGATTTACAAGGATTTTGACACCTTTATCAGCCAGGAATGCGCCTTGCCTGCAGCGGAAAGAATAGAAGTGGTTTCGGTACTAACGCCCAATTTCTTGCATTTTCCCATGGCTAAAAAACTGCTGGAAAACGGCTTCCACGTCATCTGTGAAAAGCCGCTTACCACAAGCCTTGAAGAAGCCTATATACTGCAGGACATCGCCCAAAAAACCAAGGCTGTCTTTGCCGTAACCTATACCTATACGGGCTACCCCATGGTACGTCAAATGCGGGAAATGATCCGGGAAGGTGCCATCGGCACCATTCAAAAGGTAGACATCCAGTATTACCAGGGTTGGATCAATCCAGTCATTCACGATTCCGAAAAACGCAAAGCTGTTTGGCGACTTGACCCAAGCAAAGCGGGTATCAGTTGTTGTATGGGAGATATAGGTACCCACGCATTCAATATGGCCGAGTATCTTACTGGCCTGGAGGTAAACTCCCTGCTAGCAGCATTGAACACCCTATACGAAGACAACTCCCTGGACATCGATGGTACTGTATTACTCCGGTTTTCTAACCAAGTCAGGGGACTGATCAGAACCAGCCAGATAGCCACCGGAGAGGAGAATGCCTTTCAGGTAAAGATTTACGGCACCAAAGGAGGGCTTCTATGGGAACAAGAACAACCAAATGCAGTGACACTCCTTTCAGAGGGCAAGCCTTTACAGGTATATACCCCTGGACACCCCTACAACAGTGAACTGTCACTAAAAGGAACCAAGCTACCTCCCGGACATCCGGAAGGAATTTTTGACGCGATGGCTAACATCTATCTGGGGGTCGCCCAAGCTGTTCGAAAAGAGCCTTACGATGCAGGTGAATTTCCACCGATCAGGGATGGGGTACGTGGAATGCAGTTTGTCGCACAGTGCGTGGCCTCGGACAAGGCCGGCAACCAATGGGTTGATTTATAAGAAGCCTTATTCAATAAACCAAATCTGTTGATTAAGAGCAGGCTTGACCTCGGTTTCTAACCAATAAAGAGTACAATAGATATGAAAACACTAAAAGGACCCGGAATTTTCTTAGCGCAATTCGTAGGGACGGAAGCACCCTTTAACTCCTTGGAAAACCTGTGTAAATGGGCTTCAGATCTAGGCTATAAAGGCGTCCAAATCCCTACCTGGGAGTCTTGCTTGATCGACCTAGACAAAGCAGCTACAAGTGATGCCTACTGCGATGAACTGAAAGGAATTGTGGGCGCATACGGATTGGAGATAACCGAACTTTCCACCCACCTGCAGGGACAACTAGTAGCGGTACACCCCGCCTATGACCAACTCTTTGACAGTTTTGCTCCAGCCGCTTACAAAAACAATCCCAAAGCGAGGACCGAATGGGCCATTGATACCGTTAAAAAGGCAGGGCTGGCCAGCCGAAGACTCGGACTGAATACACATGCTACTTTTTCCGGTGCGTTGCTCTGGCACACCTTCCATCCCTGGCCACAAAGGCCAGAGGGACTGGTGGAAATGGGCTTTGAAGAATTGGCCAAAAGATGGCTGCCCATTCTACATGAATTCGATGCACAGGGTGTGGATATTTGCTACGAAATACACCCTGGAGAAGACCTACACGACGGCGTCAGTTTTGAACGCTTTTTGGAAGCCACTGGCAAGCATCCACGGGTGAATATCCTTTACGATCCAAGTCATTTTGTCTTGCAACAGCTTGACTATCTCACCTATATTGACCATTACCACGAATTCATCAAGTCTTTCCATGTTAAAGATGCGGAGTTTAAGCCAACAGGGAAGAAAGGCATGTACGGCGGCTATGCCAACTGGGCAGACAGGGCCGGTCGTTATCGTTCACCAGGAGATGGCCAAATTGATTTTAAGACCATTTTTTCTAAACTTACCCAGTATGGATGTGATGTCTGGGCTGTTATGGAATGGGAATGTTGTATCAAAAGTCCGGAACAAGGGGCGCTGGAGGGGGCTGCTTTTATAAAGCAACACCTGATAGAAGCCACCCATAAGGCCTTTGATGACTTTGCAGGCAGCTCAATTGACCGAGCAAAGCTTGCAAAAATATTAGGACTTTAACCCCTCTTTGGAACATGAAAAGAGAAGAAATTGTTGGTCTCTTCATTTTCAACAAACTATAAAATTTTACACAGATGAAAAAAATAATCCTTTTTGGCTTAGCCTTTGCCTTGGCCTTTTTCGGAACAAGTACCCTGATAAAAAAATGCTCAACACCAACAGAAGACAATCCGTCTGAGGGCGCCCAGCAAACGGATCATAAAGGATGGGTATCCCTTTTTGACGGTGTTTCTTTCAAAGGATGGCATAATTACGGTACAGACAGCATCTCCAGTCAATGGCAGGTTCTAGACGGTGCCATGGTCTTTAGCCCAGATAGTACCGCAAACAATGCAGGGCTTAACAACCTGGTGACAGACAAAGAATACAGCAGTTTTATACTGTCAGTAGATTGGAAAATATCAGCCGGGGGCAACAGTGGTATTTTTTGGGCTGTACAGGAAAATGAAACCTATAGTGTCCCCTACCAAACTGGTCCTGAAATCCAGGTGCTGGACAACCTAAAACATCCAGACGCCGCCTACGCCAACCACCGGGCTGGCTCGCTGTATGACATGATTGCTCCTTCCCAAGAGGTAGTCAAAGAGGTTGGAGAATGGAACACCTGTGTAATCTCTATCAACCACCATACAAACAAAGGAAATGTTTGGCTAAACGGTATAGAAATTGTTAGCTTTCCCGTCAGCGGAGATGAATGGGAAGCCATGATAGCCAAGTCAAAATTTAAAGATTGGCAAGGCTTTGGCCTATACAAATCTGGTAGGATTGGGCTACAAGATCACCACGATGAGGTTGCTTACAGGAACCTTACAATCAAGGAGCTTTAATTTTATAAACACACGCATAGTCCATATTATTTAAAGTCGTGTTTTTTAAGAATTATTTCGCATATTTAAACTGGTTCCAAAACAGCCTGTTTTAAGACCTGACCCCTCCTTGTAGGCATTCCTTTTTTTTTATTTACAAACTCCTGTTTGCCAGTATTTTAATTTATTTTTAAAGAATAAATAGCATCAAAAAACGCAGGACGTTCATGTTAGATTTATTTCAATGGGATAAATTAAACATCTTTTACCTACGATTTGATAACTTTGATATGTTAAATTTGCATTACAACAAGCAAATATAGCATCAAACTATTTTACTAATCATAAAATTAAACTTTATGAAACATCGTTATTTATTCAAGAATTTACTGTTTCTGTTTGCCTTTATGCTTTGTGGCTATAGCTATGCCCAAAGTGTTTCAGGTACTGTATCTGATGCCAGTGGGGTACTCCCGGGGGCAAACGTTATGGTAAAGGGAACCAGTAATGGAACTACCACCGATTTTGATGGAAATTTTTCCTTACAAAACGTCGGTTCAAACGCTGTACTAAGCGTTAGTTACCTGGGCTATATCAGTCAGGAAGTCAGTGTTGGCGATCAGTCATCAGTGAACGTTGTATTGGTTGAGAACGCCAGTCAACTGTCTGAAGTAGTAGTGGTAGGTTACACCACCCAAACTAGGGGGGATATCACAGGGTCTGTTGCCTCTGTCGATATGGACGAGGCACTGAAAGCTCCTATGGTCAACGCTGCTGAAAGTCTTCAGGGCAGGGCCACGGGTGTTACCGTGATCTCAAATGCAAGCCCGGGAGGTGTGCCGAATATATCCATACGTGGATTGGGTTCTACCGGCGCAACTGGCCCTTTGTACATCATCGATGGGGTACAAACAACCGATGCTGGTATCTTCAACACCATCAATGCTGCTGATATTGAGCAAATGAACGTATTGAAAGATGGTGCTGCTGCCATTTATGGTGCCAGGGCTGCCAACGGAGTTGTCATTGTAACAACCAAAGGCGGCGGGTATAACATGGACAAGGCGCGTATTACCTTTGATATCTATACTGGCTCAGCCAATGTAGCCGCAAGTCCTGATTTATTGAATGCACAACAACACGGTCAGATGTTGTTTGACGGTATGAACAATGATACGCCTGGATCAGCTACCCACCCACAATACGGTAGTGGTGCCTCTCCAGTAGTACCAAGCCAATTGAATGTCATTTCAAGTAATTTCGCTACGGCGCCCGTTGCTTACGTCAATCCAAACGGAACTGACTGGTGGAATGAAATCACCCGTTCAGCACCAACAACCAATGTTTCTTTCTCCATGGCCAATGGTAACAGTAAGGGTAAATCTTACTTATCACTGGGCTACCTGACCAGGGAAGGGGTCTTGAAGCACAATGGCTTTAAGAGGGCCAACATCCAATTGAATACAGAGTTCAAAGCCAACGACAGGCTGACGATAGGAGAACACCTGAATGTTTCCTTCTCTCAAACCAATGGGGGTAATAGCTTGGCAATAGAAAATGCCGTTCGAAGTAGTCCACTGGTACCTGTATATGATGATCAAGGACGTTGGGCTGGTACTTATAGCAATTCAAACGGATTGTCAAACAATGAAAACCCGCTGTCTCTACTGTACAGGGCCAAAGACAATTACAACAACTCTTTAAGGGTTTACGGTGATGTCTACCTGTCTTATAAACTGATGGAGGGGCTTTCTTTTAAAACCACCCTATCGGGAAGTATTGACTCTTACGATGCCCGTATGTTTACCCCGATAAACCTAGAGCACGGAGAGGCAAGGTCATTTAACACCCTGGTAGAGCCGCACAGTGCGTCCTCCTCCTGGACCTTTAACAATATGTTGAATTACACCAATTCCTTTGGAGACCACAGCATAAATGCCATTGCAGCTGTTGAGGCCATTCAAACCCATAGTAAGGGGAACCAGATATCTCGTACGGATTATTTTAACGAAACGCCTGAGTTTTATTTATTGAGTAATGGCTTTGGAGATCCAAACGTAGATTTTGCCTATGAAAATAAGACCACCTTATTTTCACTGTTTGGATCTGTAGACTATAACTATGCGCAGAAATACTACCTGACTGCAACGGTTAGGAATGATAAATCTTCGCGATTTGCCGGTGATAATAAATCCGGGGTATTCCCATCATTCAGTGCTGGTTGGTTGGTAAACAAAGAAGATTTCTGGCCATCAGACTCTTTTTTCAGCCGCTTCAAGGTAAAAGGATCCTGGGGACAATTGGGAAGCCAGATCTTACCGGTAAACAACCCAACCCTATCGTTGTATGCCTTTAACCCAGGCAATTCTAATTACGTATTTACTCCCGGCTCTGTATCATCAGGGGCCTATTTGAGTCAAATTGGTAATGAGAACCTGAAGTGGGAAATTAGTGAAACAACCAATGTTGGTGTTGAACTGGGTATGCTTGATAGCCGACTGAACGCTTCGTTTGAAGTATGGCAGATTGAAACAGACGGTTTGATCGTTCGCGATAACCAAATCATCAGTTCAACTGCTCCAGATGCCAGCCCACCTTTTGTAAACATTGGTAATATTAAAAATACCGGTTTTGATTTCGCATTGGATTATGCCAATCAAACTGACGGTGGTTTCTCCTACAATGTGAATGCTACCATCTCTTCATACAAGAATGAGGTCGTATCACTGATCAACGGTACACCAGTACCTGGTGATAACATCACAAGCTGGTTGGGTAGATATACCCGAACAGAAGAAGGAGAGCCCTTGTCTTACTTTTATGGACGTGTAATCGAAGGCTTTGATGCCAACGGTAGATGGACCTATAAAGATGTCAACGGAGACGGTACGGTAGACGATGATGACAGAACCAAAATCGGTTCTCCACATCCCGACTTTACCTATGGTATCAGTTTTAGTGGGGAATACAAAGGATTTGATTTCTCCGCATTCTTTAACGGTTCTCAAGGAAACGACGTATACAATCACAATAAGATTTTTACCGATTTCCCATTGTTCGTGAATGGTAACAGAAGTACCCGGGTACTAGATTCCTGGACACCTTCAAATACGGATGCCATCTTACCGGCCTTAAGCAATTCAATTAACGGTGTAGAAGCAAATGCCAATTCCTATTTTGTGGAAGACGGTTCTTTCTTCAGACTGAAGAACGTACAGATCGGTTACAACCTTTCTGATGATATGGTGGAAAAATTGAATGTTTCCAATGTTAGACTGTATGTTTCCGGAACCAACCTGTTTACCATTACGGATTACCAAGGGGTTGACCCTGAAGTAATGCCGAGAAACAACCTGAATATGGGGATAGACCTTAGAACCTATCCACTTTCTAAAATATATTCTGTTGGTGTAAACGTTAAATTTTAATGACAATGAAAAATAAAATATTAATGCTGTTGATGCTGATAGGAATATTGGCATGTAACGAAGAATTCTCTGAAACAGTAGAGATCGGATCTTTAAACCCTGGCGCATTAGCCAATGAGGCCGGTGTAAACTTTGCACTGACTGCTGCCTATAGTGCTATTGACGGGGTATCAGGAGTCTCTGGAGGCTGGACCGCTACCGGTGACAACTGGTGGATGGATGCCATTTCTGATGACGCCCATAAAGGAAGTACAGACGGTGACCAGCAAGACTTGTTCCTACTGGAAACACATTCCTGGACTACAGGAAATGGTTATTTATTCTCAAAATGGAGGGCGCTATATGCTGGTGCCAACCGGGCGAATGCCGTCATTGATCTTATCGGTAAGATCGATGGTGATTTTAGCAGTCAACTGGCGGAAGCCCGTTTTCTAAGAGGCCATTACTACTTCGAATTACAAAAAATGTACGGCTATATTGCCTATATTTCAGAAGTAGAATTTGCCAGCCTTGAGTTTAACCAACCCAATACTGGCGATGTTTGGGCTCAAATAGAAGCTGATTTTGAAGCGGCCAAGGCAGGATTGCCTGCGACGCAAGGTGAGCCAGGAAGGGCGACCAAGCATGCAGCTGCTGCCTACCTAGGAAAAGCACATTTATTCCAGGGAGACTGGGCCAATGCCCTGAGTGAACTGAAGTCAGTAATCAGTTCCGGAAGGTATGCCTTGCTGGGCGAATACGGTCACAATTTCCGCCTAGCGGGAGAAAACGGATCTGAATCTGTTTTTGCCATCCAATTTGACGTAGCCGGAGGTGCTTTTGCACCAAACGGAAACGGTGGAGGTACACTAAACTTTGGTGGACCTAACGGATGGTGTTGTGGTTTTTACCAACCAACACAAGACCTGGTAAATGCCTTCCAGACCAGCAGTGGTCTGCCATTGATAGGCACCTATAACCAGAGTGATGTAACCAATGACCAGGAGATTGCCTCCGATGCTGCTTTTACCCCTCACGCCGGTACCTTGGATCCAAGACTGGATTTCACGGTAGGCCGAAGAGGTATCATGTACAACGGATGGGACATCCACCCTGGACAAGCATGGGT
>JASMME010000079.1 GCA_030748365.1 Lutibacter sp. | reverse complement strand
AAACAATCGGGTGACAAGCTTTTTGCGGGGGGTAAACAGACCGCAGGGGCTATTGAAATGGAAGTTATCAACAGTATTTCCCAAAGTTACCTCACGCAACTGTGGAGCAGTGAAGTCTTTTCTAAAGACAAGAAAGGTATCAGGCATATTACGGATGCCATCAGTAAGTATTTTACCCTGGTTATTTTATGTATTGCCCTCCTGGCAGGAATCTACTGGTACCTGGTAACGCCTTCCATGGTGGTCAATGTGGTGACCGCAGTGCTGATCATTGCCTGTCCTTGTGCACTGGCCCTTTCAGCCCCTTTTGCATTTGGGAATATGTTGCGGATTTTTGGCTATCAGAAGTACTACCTAAAGAATGCCGAAACCCTCGAGAGCATGGCGGGAATAGATACCATTATTTTTGACAAGACTGGTACCATCACCACCAATGAGCAAACACGTATTCATTACCGGGGCGCAGCCTTGTCATCCGATGAGCAACGCGCTATCAAGACCGTTTTACGCGCTTCAAACCATCCCCTAAGTAGGTCTTTGTATGCGGTGATTGATCAGCCCCCTTTATCCAACGCTCCTGAAAGATTTGAAGAAGTATTGGGTAGCGGTATTGAGGCCCTGGTAGCTGGCCTCTCCCTACAACTCGGCGCTGCCGCTTATACAAAATCAGGCAGCTCAAATCCGCATGAAACGGCCATACACATCCGTATCGATGGGGTATATAAAGGGGCTTATGTATTTAACAATAGCTACCGCGCCTATACAAAGGAAGTATTTGAAAGCCTGGCTGACAAATACGACCTGGTCATCCTATCCGGTGACAACGAAGGAGAAAAGGCCTTTTTAGAGGATTTATTGCCCCCTAAAACGGCTTTTGCCTTTCATCAAAAACCAGCTGATAAGCTGGCCTATATAAAGCGGCTTCAAGAGCAGGGTTCTAGGGTAATGATGATCGGAGACGGTCTCAATGATGCCGGGGCACTGGCTCAGAGCGATGTGGGCATTGCCATTGCTGAGAACGTAAATGTTTTTTCTCCTGCCTGTGATGCCATACTCGATGCCAGTCTGTTTGAAAAATTGCCTTTGTTCATGCTCTTGTCTAGACAAACTATTTCAATCATCAAGCTAAGTTTTGTACTCTCTTTCCTCTACAACCTAGTGGGTATGTATTTTGCCCTGACGGGCCAGCTTACGCCGGTAATTGCCGCCATTCTTATGCCCTTGAGTTCTATCAGTATCGTGGTGTTTGTAAGCATGCTGACCAACCTTATTGCTCGGAAGTTATCCCGGGGTCAGTCCCGGTAATTATTCGTTTTGATTTTATGACGGATGTCATTTTTTTTGACGTGATTAATCGTATTTTTGTGTTGGTAAATCCCACCGAAAATGGAAGTTATATACATTACGATTGGCGTGAGTATTATCGTAGCAGTTTTTTTCTTTGCAGCCTTTTTAAAGTCATTAAAATCAGGGCAATACGATGATACTTATACCCCTTCCGTACGGATGCTATTTGACGATGAACTGGTCAAAGATTCAAAAGTGAACAACCTTAAATAAATACATAAAAACAATTAACAGAACAAATAATGGAAAAAGAACAATTTTATTATGATAATAAAATCGTGAAAATGTTCCTTTGGGCTACTGTCCTTTGGGGTGTTGTAGGGATGTTAGTAGGGCTGATCGTGGCACTGTTGTTCATCTTCCCGGGTTTATTGGAATTCACGGGTTCAGACAATGCTATTTCCTGGTTGAGCTTTGGTCGTTTAAGACCCCTGCATACCAATGCAGTTATCTTTGCCTTTGTTGGGAATAGTATATTTTTAGGAATATATTACTCAACCCAACGCTTGTTGAAAGCGCGTATGTTTAGCGATGTCTTGAGTAGGATACATTTTTGGGGCTGGCAAACCATTATTGTGGCTGCGGCCATTACACTACCACTCGGATTCACCAGTTCCAAGGAATACGCAGAACTGGAATGGCCCATTGATATTTTGGTCGTGTTGGTCTGGGTAGTATTTGGAATCAACCTAATCGGAACCATTCTCAAGAGAAGACAACGACACATTTATGTGGCAATTTGGTTTTATATAGCAACCCTGGTAACCGTTGCCGTACTGTATATCTTTAACAACCTAGAACTACCGGTAACCGGATTTAAAAGTTATTCTATCTATTCAGGGGTGCAAGACGCCTTGCTCCAGTGGTGGTACGGACACAATGCAGTGGCCTTCTTTTTGACCACCCCGGTACTTGGTTTGATGTATTACTTTGTGCCCAAAGTAGCCAACAGGCCGGTATATTCCTATAGACTGTCCATCATTCACTTCTGGACTTTGATCTTCCTGTATATCTGGGCAGGCCCTCACCACTTGTTGTACACCGCTTTGCCCGAGTGGGCACAAAACCTGGGAACGGTTTTTTCGGTCATGCTGATTTTCCCTTCCTGGGGAGGTATGATCAACGGTTTATTAACCCTACGGGGTGCCTGGGACAAGGTACGTGAGAACCCAGTACTTAAATTCTTTGTGGTAGCCATTACAGGCTATGGGATGGCCACCTTTGAAGGGCCAATGTTGTCCTTTAAAAACCTAAATGCCATCGGGCACTATACAGACTGGATTATCGGTCACGTACACGTAGGCGCTTTGGCCTGGAATGGATTTATGGCTTCAGGGATCATTTACTGGGTAGCTACCAAGCTTTGGAAGACGGAATTATACTCAAAGAAACTCGCCAATACACATTTTTGGTTGGGCACCCTGGGTATTATTTTTTACGCGATTCCCCTGTATATCGCAGGATTTACCCAAGCTTCTTTGTGGAAACAGTTCAATCCGGACGGAACCCTGGTTTATGGAAATTTCCTGGAAACCGTTACCCAGATCATTCCCATGTATATGATTCGGGCCATTGGAGGTACGCTCTATCTCTTAGGGTTTATATTACTGGCGGTCAATGTCATTAAAACTGCCAGGGCAGGAAGTGCTGTAGAAGATGAGTTGGCAGAAGCAGTTCCTTTAAAGAAGATTAGCGGAAAAAGAGTGGCCGGTGAACCCGTTCACACCTGGCTGGAAAGAAGGACGGTATTGTTTACCATACTGACCACGGTCGCTATTTTGATTGGTGGTCTGGTAGAAATTGTACCAACCTTCCTGGTCAAATCAAACATCCCAACCATTGCCAGTGTCAAGCCGTATACACCGCTGGAACTGGAGGGTAGGGACATCTATATCCGTGAGGGCTGTAACAATTGCCACTCCCAAATGATCCGCCCGTTCCGTTCTGAAGTAGAACGTTATGGTGAATACTCCAAGGCTGGAGAATTTGTCTACGATTTCCCATTCCTATGGGGATCGCGTAGGACCGGTCCGGATGTACACAGGTTGGGTGGTAAATACAACAATAACTGGCATTTCAACCATATGTTTGATCCGCGTTCCACATCGCCAGGATCCATCATGCCACGTTATCCCTGGTTATTGAAGAACAACATGAATGCTTCAAACCTGGAAGATAAAATGACCGCCCTGGCCAAACTAGGCGTTCCTTACAGTGATACAGACATTTCAGAAGCCAAACAGGCCTTGTTGGCACAGGCAAAAGAGATCGAAACCAGTTTGCGTCAAGATCCTGAATTTGTCAAGAATTACGGAAACAGCAACGTTCAGCAGAAGGAAATAGTGGCCCTAATCGCTTACCTGCAACGTTTGGGTACCGATATCAAGGCGGGTAATACAGCTTTAAAATAAACAGCGATGTTAAAGTTTATCAAACATAATATGGCAGGTATTGACGGTGTAGAAATCTACCCGATCATTTCCATGCTCCTCTTCTTTATGGTGTTTGTAGGCATGTTGGTCTTTGTGATGAAATTGCCCAAAAGAAAGATAGAGGAAGTGAGTCAGTTACCTTTAGACAACGATAATAATTAAGAAATTATGAATAAGCATTCAGACAATGTTTCGGGCTGGAAAAAGTTCATGAAGTCCATGACCGGAGCCCACGATTTAGCCACCGAAGAAGACATCATGTTAGACCATGACTACGACGGTATCAAAGAACTCGACAATGTATTGCCTCCCTGGTGGTTGGCAGGATTTTACATTACCATAGCGGTTGGTATTTTCTATTACGTAATGGTATATGGATTTGGTAAGTATAAGCAAGCGGATGAATTTGCGGCTGCTATGGATGCAGCAAAGAAAGAGATTGCGGCCTACAAAGCGGCCAATCCCGAACTGTTTAACACCGACAATATCGTTGCTTTTACAGATGCTGAAAATTTAGCAAAAGGCAAGGAGCTATTTGCTTCTAAGACTTGTACAGCTTGTCACCTGGAAGACCTGGGTGGTAGTATTGGTCCCAATCTAACGGACAATGCCTGGTTCCTAGGAGGTACTGTAATAGATGTTTACAATACCATTGCCAAAGGTGGAAGACCCGGTAAGGGAATGATTGCCTGGGAAAGCACTTTAAGCAGGCTGGAAATGCAACAGCTCTCCAGTTATATAATATCCATGCAGGGAACCACTCCTCAGAATCCCAAAGCGGCTGAGGGAGACATTATCTGGCCGGAATAATATGGAAGATATGGGTCCTGACTAGGCCCTGTTTTTGATTTTTTAGTTAGTAGTAAGCAGGCTGTTTTGTAAGCGAGGTCTCTTCAGGAGTATCTTTATCCATTGGATTGTGGTATTTTTGTTGGGAGATATCCTTGGAAAACAGCCTTTTTTCACTTACCCATGCAAGCACCAGGAGAAGAACGATTCAGAGATTCGATTGCTACCATCAATGAAAAGGGTCAGCGTAACTATATTTTCCCCAAACAACCTGCGGGAAGATACTATCGCTACCGCAATATACTGAGCTATTTTCTCCTAGCCTTTCTCTTGCTAGCGCCCTTTGTTAAAATAAAGGGCAATCAGTTTTTATTGTTCAATATCCTTGAGCGGAAGTTTCATATTTTTGGTTTTCCTTTCTGGCCACATGATTTTCATCTACTGGTCATTTCCCTGCTTGTCAGCATTGTATTTATCATCCTGTTTACCGTGGTTTTTGGTAGGATATTCTGTGGATGGATCTGTCCGCAGACCATTTTTATGGAATTGGTATTTAGAAAGGTGGAATACCTCATTGAAGGGAATAGCGCCCGGCAGAAAAAATTAGACAACCAAGCCTGGAACGCTGAAAAGATTAGGAAACGAGTGCTGAAATGGTTTGTATTCTTTCTAATCTCTTTCCTAATTGCCAATGTCTTCCTGTCTTATCTGATGGGCTCCGACGAGGTCATCCAGTATGTACTGGACGGCCCCTGGGTACACCGGGTGTTGCTGTTAAAATTGCTATTGTTCACGGCCGTCTTTTATTTTGTTTTTGCCTGGTTCCGCGAACAGGTCTGTATCATTGTCTGTCCTTATGGGAGGTTGCAGGGAGTTTTGTTAGACGACCAATCAATCAATGTTGCCTATGATTTTGTCAGGGGAGAGGGTACACAGGGAAGAAAAAAACTCCGCAAGGGGGAAGACAGGTCTGCGGCCGGTCATGGAGACTGTATAGACTGTAAGCAATGCGTACAGGTTTGCCCTACTGGTATTGATATCAGAAACGGCACCCAGCTAGAATGCATCAATTGTACCGCTTGTATCGATGCCTGTGATGCCATCATGGACCGAACCGGTTATGACCGGGGGCTTATCCGCTATGCTTCGGAAGACAGCATAGAAAAAGGAGAACCCTTCCGTTTTACCCCGCGTATGATTGCGTATACCTCTATACTGACCATACTGCTTATCGTACTTACCACCCTGTTGTTCTTACGCAATGATATAGAAGCGGTGGTGCTTCGTTTGCCCGGTCAGACTTTTCAAACCACCGACACCACCATTAAAAATGTCTATACCTTTAAGCTGATCAACAAAACGACCGAGCCCATTGAAGCGGTGCGTATGGACTTGATCTCACACAAAGGAACAGTATCGGTGGTTGGAGGTACTTTGTCCGTACCTAAGCAAGGGCTGAAAGAAGGCACAGTTTTTATAGAAATTGATAAAAAAGACTTACATTCGTCGAAGGAGAAAATACAGATCGGCATCTATGCAAAGGATGCCTTGATCGAAACCGCCACGACCAATTTTACCGGTCCCTATCAAATACACCGACCATGAAACTCAAAATAAGCTGGCCTACCGGCATCGTATTGTCCATTTCGCTCTTTGTCATTTTTATATTGACTTTTGTGTATAAGGTCATGTTCTTGCCTGAGTACGACCATCACCTGGTCTCAGAAGACTATTACAAGGAAGAACTCAATTACCAACAGGAAATCGATAAGTTGAACAATGCCGCTGAACTCCCAACTGATGTGTTGCTCCATAAAACAGCCGAAGGGTTGGAAATTGTTTTTCCTGAATCCTTGGATCCTGCGGCCATTTCGGGAACCATTTCATTTAAGCGATTGGCAGACGATAAGATTGATTTTACACAGCAGATAGTCTTGACCAA
>JASMME010000078.1 GCA_030748365.1 Lutibacter sp. | reverse complement strand
AGTATATGGAACCAGTCGTGTCCGCCTTCAGCACCCGCCAGCGTTTGTCGTACAAATCTTTCTGTCTCTGCAATAATCCGTGGATGATCCATGCCCTAAAAATAACAAACATCCGGGAATTCCCAGATGTTTTTATAAGGTATTTTCAAGGAGTGTTAATCCGCGCCCATAATGGTACAAACCCCATTAATGTTACAAATAACACCTGCTGGCGCGGTTACGACTTCACAATCAGATAGGACGCCCCATTTTTCGTTGTAGGTCGCTTCCAGCTCATTGTAGGTCGCCACCATTTCCAGCAAGGCTTCTGTGTCCACAGCAGTACTGTAGGCCTGGGACTGCTTAGCAGAATTCTTCATAGGCGGCTGAGAGGTTTGCAGCGATTGCTTCTGCAGACCGGCCTTCGATATGGTGTCTTTCCAGCATATGTACCAGGGCACCGTCCTTAAACAAGGCCATGGCAGGGGAGGAAGGAGGGAAAGGAACCATATACTCCCGGGCTTTTTCCGTAGCTTCCCTGTCTACTCCGGCAAAAACGGTGACCAGGTGGGTGGGGGTTTTATCAAATTGAAGCGAAGCAATGGCGCCCGGACGTGCCGTGCCCGCTGCGCAACCGCAAACGGAATTGACCACTACCAGGGTGGTTCCATCTTTTGCCATGGCATCAGTCACTTCTTCAGCAGTGTGTAGGGCACTAAAGCCTTGGTTTTCCAAAGCCTCTTGCATGGGCTTTACCAGTTCAGGAGGATACATATCGTATTGATTTTTTGTTAGAATTTTTTGAAAGACAAAGATATAAGATTTCGGTCTAAAAATTATAATTATTTTAACAAGACCCTTTTCTGTTATCGGTGGTCATTTATCAAAAACAATGTACCTTTGGCGCTTATCCCTGAAGGGAGCGTTGTTCCCAATGAATGGAGGGCTTTCTTCACTGTAAGAAGAAAATCATGGCAAATTTTGCAAAATGGCTGGGTGCCGGACTGGGCTTTACCTTAGGAGGGCCCATAGGAAGTATTTTGGGTTATGTGGTAGGCAGTGTCATCGGCGGTTTTAGCAAAGAAGACCTCGAACAAGCACGCAACTACCGCCCTGCGGATCGCTCCGCACAATCGGGTGATTTTGAAATCAGCCTGCTCTTGCTTTCGGCCATTGTTATCAAGGCGGACGGTAAGATTGACCCGCGAGAGTTGGACTATGTGCGGGATCATTTTAAAAGGATGTATGGCGCAGAAAGGGCCCAACACGCTTTCAGTTTATTCAAGGGCTTTGTCGGCCAACAACAGGTTTCGTCTCGGCAGATTTGTCTGCAAATTCGCCAACACCTCGACCACGCCACACGACTACAGTTGCTCCATTTCTTATTTGGCATCGCAGGGGCAGATGGACGGGTTACTGAAGTGGAAGTCCAGGCCATCAAGTCACTGGCGGCTTACCTGAATATCAGTGCCGCTGATTTTGAATCGATCAAAGCCATGTTCTACCGGGATGCTGACAGTGCTTATCGCATCCTTGAAATTGACCCATCTGCTTCTGATGAAGCCCTAAAGAAGGCCTATAGGAAGATGGTTAAAAAATACCACCCAGACAAATTACAGCACCTGGGAGATGCCCATGTACGAGGGGCAGAGGAGAAGTTTAAACAGGTGCAAAAAGCCTATGAACAGCTCAAACAGGAACGCGGTATCTGACCGTATTGACCTGTCTATAATCAGGGGATGAAGCCCCACCGGATTTAACAGCCTAGCTATCCGCATTGGCACCGCTGTAAAAACCAGCAGCAGCCACAGGGATAAATTACCTTGCCAGCCCCTTATTTTTTAAGGCTTTAAAACGATAATTTACAGAAAATACGTAATTTCGCAAACTAATTGATTTGATACCATGACGAAGAAATTCAGGGAATATAAGGGCTTGAACCTACCTGAGGTAGCGAAAAATACCCTGGCCTTTTGGGAAGCGGAAGACATTTTCGAAAAGAGCATCAGCTCTAGGGACGCTAATAAGCCCTACGTATTTTTTGAAGGGCCTCCTTCAGCCAATGGTTTGCCGGGCATTCACCACGTAATGGGCCGTACTATCAAAGATATTTTTTGTCGTTACAAGACCTTGCAAGGTTACCGGGTAGCCCGGAAGGCTGGTTGGGACACCCATGGCCTACCTATTGAGCTCGGTGTGGAAAAGGAATTGGGAATTACCAAAGAGGATATCGGTCAGAAGATTTCTGTGGAAGCCTATAACGAAGCTTGTAAGAAGGCGGTGATGCGTTATACCGATGTCTGGAATGACCTAACCCGAAAAGTAGGTTATTGGGTAGACATGAACGATCCCTATGTGACCTACGAGCCAAAGTACATGGAAACGGTCTGGTGGTTGCTGTCACAATTGTACCAAAAAGGACTGATTTACAAAGGCTATACCATACAGCCCTATTCGCCCAAAGCCGGAACTGGTTTAAGCTCTCACGAACTGAACCAGCCGGGTACCTACCAAGACCTAACCGACACCACGGTAGTTGCCCAGTTCAAAGCCAATAAGCAAAGCCTGCCTGCCTTTTTACAGGAGCTATCCGGAGACATTCACTTCCTGGCCTGGACCACAACGCCCTGGACCCTGCCTTCCAATACAGCCCTGACCGTTGGTAAAAAAATAGACTATGTGCTGGTAAAGACCTTTAACCAATACACTTTTGAGCCGGTCAATGTAATCTTGGCCAAGGCTTTGGTCAGCAAACAATTCAACAAGAAATTTACAGCGGTGGATACGGTAGTTGCCCTGGAAGCTTACCAACGCGGTGATAAAAAAATACCCTACCTGCTGATGAATGACTTTAAGGGTGCTGCTATCCTGGAAGCTACCTACGAGCAGTTGTTGCCCTTTGCCCTTCCTTACCAGCAGCCTGAAAATGCTTTTCGGGTTATTGCCGGTGATTTTGTGACCACGGAAGATGGTACCGGCATCGTTCATACAGCGCCTACTTTTGGTGCAGATGATGCCATGGCAGCCAAACAGGCCTGTCCAGAGGTGCCACCCATGTTGGTGCTGGATGCGTCTGGGAATCCCGTTCCCTTGGTAGATTTGCAGGGGAAGTTCACCGCACAGATGGGCCCCTATGCAGGGAAGTATGTTAAGAATGAATACTACCCGGAAGGTACAGCCCCAGAACGTTCTGTAGATGTGGAGATCGCCATCCAGTTAAAAGAAGAAAACAAAGCCTTTCAGGTAGAAAAATACCGACACAGCTATCCGCATTGCTGGAGAACCGACAAACCGATCTTGTACTACCCACTAGATTCCTGGTTTGTAAAGGTGACCGACAAACGCGATCGTATGTACGAACTTAACCAAACCATCTACTGGAAACCGACTGCCACAGGAGAAGGCCGTTTTGGCAATTGGCTTAAGAATGCCAATGACTGGAACCTATCTCGTTCGCGTTACTGGGGTATTCCCCTACCGATTTGGCGCAGTGAAGACGGTACGGAAGAGTGTATCATCGGTTCGGTGGCGGAACTAAAGACTGAAATGGACAAGGCTGTGGCGGCTGGCCTGATGGAAAAAGCCCTTTTCCCCGATTTTGAACCGGGTGATATGCGTGAGGAGAACTATGCGAAGATCGATTTACACAAGAATGTGGTAGACGGCATTGTGCTCGTTTCTCCTTCCGGAAAACCTTTGTACCGAGAGACCGATCTGATCGATGTTTGGTTTGATTCGGGCTCCATGCCCTATGCGCAGTGGCATTATCCCTTTGAAAACAAAGCGTTGATTGATGACCAAACTTTTTTCCCGGCTGACTTTATTGCGGAAGGGGTAGACCAGACACGTGGTTGGTTCTACACCCTGCACGCCATTGGCACCATGGTCTTTGATTCTGTTGCCTATAAGAACGTGGTCTCGAATGGCCTGGTTCTGGATAAGGAGGGTAAAAAAATGTCGAAACGACTGGGGAATGCCATCGATCCATTTAGCACCATGGAAACCTATGGGGCCGATGCCACCCGCTGGTATATGATTGCCAATGCCAATCCCTGGGACAACCTAAAGTTTGACCTGGCCGGGGTGGATGAGGTGCGCCGGAAGTTCTTCGGAACCCTTTACAATACCTATTCCTTTTTTGCCCTGTATGCAAACCTAGACCAATTTAGCGATGCTGAGGCCGATATCGAATTGGCCAACAGGCCGGAGATTGATCGTTGGATTCTTTCGGAGCTCAACACCCTTGTTAAGAAGGTCGAACAGTCCTATGAAGCTTATGAGCCTACCAGGGCTGCCCGTGCCATTCAATATTTTGTGGGGGAGCACCTCAGTAACTGGTTTGTACGTCTGAGCAGGAGGCGATTTTGGAAGGGCGACTACGGTACGGATAAGATATCAGCCTACCAAACCCTCTATACTTGTCTGCTTACAGTTTCCAAACTGGCTGCGCCCATCGCGCCCTTTTTTATGGACAATCTTTACCGAGATTTAACCGCGGTTTCGCAAAAGAAGTTGCCAGAATCGGTACATTTAGCGGATTTTCCGGTAGCTGATCAAGCGAGGGTAGATACCCGCTTAGAACACAAGATGCAGCAGGCACAACAAATAGCCTCTATGGTTTTGTCCTTGCGTAAAAAGGAAATGATCAAGGTACGTCAGCCCTTGCAACGTATCATGATTCCGGTTACGGATGCGGCGGACAGGGAAGCCATTTTGGCGGTAGCTGACCTGATAAAGTCTGAAGTGAATGTCAAAGAAGTGGAGCTAATCGATGATGCCTCCGGTATCCTGGTCAAGCAGATCAAGCCCAATTTTAAGGTATTAGGCCCCAGGTTTGGCAAAGATATGCGTTTGGTGGCTGCTGCAGTGCAGCAGCTTTCTCAGCAAGAAATTGCCGGTCTAGAAAAAGAAGGACAAAAGAGTCTTCTAATAGCCGAAAAAATTGTAATTTTAACCAAAGATGACGTTGAAATTACCTCCCAGGATATTGAAGGGTGGCTGGTGGCCAACCAAGGGTCACTGACTGTGGCACTGGATGTAACCATCACTGACGATCTTCGAAAAGAAGGCAATGCCCGGGAGCTGGTGAATAGGGTACAGAACCTGCGAAAAGAAACGGGCTTGGAGGTCACGGATAAGATTCGTTTGATTATCGAGAAAAATGATATATTAGAGGCCTCAATAGCGGCCAATGAGGGGTATATCAAAACAGAAACCCTGACCAGCGAATTGGTGTATACGGCCTCTTTAGACAAGGGGGTCGCTGTTGATTTTGACGATATAAGCACCCATATACAAATTGAAAAAATGTAGGATTATGAACAACGAAAACACGCGGTATTCCGACAAAGACTTGGCTGAATTTAAGGAGATTATCTTAAAAAAGATTGCCTATGCCGAGGAAGACCTGGCCTTGTTACAGAGCACTTTTAAAAATGATAGTAACAATGGAACCGACGATACTGCACCTACCTTTAAAGCCTTTGAAGAGGGATCCGAGACCATGTCTAAGGAAGCAAATGTTCAGCTGGCCATCCGCCAGGAGAAATTTATCCGTGACCTGAAGAATGCCTTGTTGCGTATAGAAAACAAAACCTATGGGGTATGTAGGGTAACGGGCAAGCTTATCCAGAAAGAACGTCTTAAACTGGTACCGCACGCCACCCTGAGTATTGAGGCCAAAAAGCGTCAGTAATAATTAGCCTGTGATACGAATCTTCCTACCTTTGGGTAGCGACTCTTTTTACAAACGACCACGCACTTGAAAAAAGCCATTTTAATCATCGTATGTGTACTCCTGGCCGACCAGTTGAGTAAGATTTATATAAAGACCCATTTCTTATACGGAGAAGAATACCTGGTATTTGACTGGTTCCGTATCCACTTTATAGAGAACAACGGGATGGCCTGGGGGGCAGAGTTTGGCGGACGGGCCGGAAAGCTCTTCCTTACCCTGTTCCGGCTGGTTGCCCTGACAGGAATCGGCTACTGGTTGTATAGTTCCCTAGTAAAGCAGGCACCTACCCTGCTGATTGTAGCCATATCACTTATTTTTGCGGGGGCCCTGGGAAATATCATCGATTCGGTGTTCTACGGGCTTATTTTTGACACCCCAGCCCATGGACTGGCTACCTTGTTTGCCGACCAACCTTATGGGTCGCTCTTTTTCGGTAAGGTGGTGGATATGTTGTATTTTCCGATATGGACGGGAATCCTACCCGAATGGCTACCGTTTTGGGGCGGGAAACCTTTTACCTTCTTTAATGCCATTTTTAACATTGCAGACAGCGCCATTTCTATAGGAGTTGGTATCCTGATTTTCTTTAATAAAAGGGTATTTCCAACAGCGTTATAAGGAAAAATAGACCCGTCAAAAAGTATTGCTCCGACATATATTTATCAACAAGTGATGGTCCTTCCGGTAAATCAGTTGTTTGGCCGGATTACTTACTGAAAACTGCCCCTATTTACAATTTCTTTACCTGATACACCCCTCATCATATACCTAGGAATGTTATCTTTACCAGCTGTTGGCTGGGCCAAGAATTTATCAAAAAAATGATTGTTACCAGCCAGTCAAATG
>JASMME010000077.1 GCA_030748365.1 Lutibacter sp. | reverse complement strand
GTGGCGTGCATATATCTATTCTGTCAAAATGGGTTGCCTTTTTAAAAACGTACTGCAGGTTATTATCCATCGTCTGCTGAAGACCCTAAACGCAGCGGCTTTTTTTAGGCAACAATATATTTGCATAATTAAAACAAAATAATCAGAAAGTTCTGAAAAATCCTGGAAATATTGCCCCTATTTTACTATGCATGCCTAACATCTTTTATGGTTTAAAAGATTTTGTATTCAATAAAGTTTTCTATTTTTGCGCTGTAATTAAATTTAAAATTAAAAATTATGTCTGATATTGCATCAAGAGTAAAAGCCATTATCGTAGATAAGTTAGGCGTTGACGAAAATGAAGTAACAACAGAAGCAAGCTTTACCAACGACCTGGGGGCTGACTCGCTCGACACGGTTGAACTAATCATGGAATTCGAAAAAGAATTTGATATTCAAATCCCTGATGATCAAGCTGAAAACATTGGTACTGTCGGACAGGCAGTCAGTTATATAGAGGACGCTAAAAAGTAATTTTTATATGGGGATAAAACGCGTTGTTGTTACCGGACTTGGTGCGTTAACTCCTATTGGCAATACTGTAGAAGCCTATTGGAATGGACTTATCAGCGGTACGAGTGGTGCCGCACCAATAAGCTATTTTGACGCTTCTAAATTCAAGACCCGTTTCGCTTGTGAAATCAAGAATTTCCAGGTGACCGACTTCCTTCACCGTAAGGAAGCCCGTAAAATGGATCGGTTTACCCAGTACGCCATGGTGGCAACAGACGAAGCGGTAATCGATGCCGGTCTGGATCTTGAAAAAATAGACAAGGACCGGATTGGTGTTATTTGGGGGGCCGGTGTAGGTGGTTTAGAAACCTTTGAAAACGAAGTCTTAAACTTTGCTTCCGGAGACGGAACCCCGCGTTTTAATCCGTTCTTTATTCCCAAGATGATCCCGGACATCGCTCCTGGACAGATTTCTATCAAATACGGGTTTCGCGGCCCTAATTTTGCAACGGTTTCTGCCTGTGCCTCCTCTTCTAATGCCATCATCGATGCCCTGAATTATATTCGACTGGGCTATGCCGATATCATGGTTTCAGGCGGCTCGGAAGCAGGCGTTACCAAAGCTGGAATTGGTGGCTTTAACGCCCTTCAGGCACTGTCTACAAGAAATGACGATCCTGCCACTGCTTCTAGGCCTTTTGACAAAGACCGGGAAGGTTTTGTGCTGGGGGAAGGTGCGGGTACACTGATTCTTGAAGAGTATGAACACGCCAAGGCCCGGGGCGCTAAGATATATGCGGAATTGGTAGGAGGTGGCCTCTCTGCCGATGCACATCATATCACAGCACCTCACCCAGAAGGACTGGGCGCTACCAAAGTGATGTTAAACTGCTTAAAAGATGCAGGACTAGAACCTGCCGACGTAGATACGATCAACGTACACGGCACATCGACCCCACTCGGAGATATTGCGGAAACAAAGGCAATCCTAGAGGTTTTTGGGGAACACGCCTACAACATAAACATCAATTCGACCAAGTCCATGACGGGCCATTTGCTCGGCGCAGCGGGTGCTGTGGAATCCATTGCTTCTATCCTCTCTTTGAAAGAAGGAATCATACCGCCAACCATCAATCATTTTACCGATGATGAGCAAATTGACAACCAACTTAACTTTACGTTCAACAAGGCTCAGCAACGTAATATAAAAGTAGCCATGAGCAATACCTTTGGTTTTGGAGGACACAATGCCTGTGTACTTTTCAAAAAACTCGACGAACCCATATGATCGAATGAACTTCATTCGCACACTTTTCAAGAAATCCCCTGCCAGTGACAATGTATTTCTTGCTGCGTTAAAGAAGATTATCGGTTTTTCACCAAATGAACTGGCTTATTATAAAAAAGCCTTTATTCACCGCTCTGCCCAACAATTCAATCAAGATACCGGTCACCCAATCAGTTACGAACGCCTAGAATTTTTAGGAGATGCCATGCTCAGTGCTGTCATCGCTTCCCATCTTTTTAAAGAAGTACCCGCTGGAAACGAAGGCTATCTCACACAGATGCGTTCAAAGATTGTGAGTCGTGAACACCTGAATGAACTCGGTAGGGACCTAGACTTACTACCCCTGGTAAAAAGCAACCTCTCAAAGTCTAAATTTGGCGAAAACATTCACGGCAATATTTTTGAAGCCCTGATTGGCGCCATTTACCTCGACAAGGGCTATGCCTACTGTGAGCAATTCATCTACCAGCGTGTGATAGATCCTTATGTCGACGTGCGAAAATTAGAAGGAAAAATCACCAGCTATAAAAGCCTGTTTATCGAATGGTGCCAAAAACACAAAAAAGTCTTTCGCTATGAAGTGTACGAAGACACCGGAAATGATCCTGTAAAACATTTTGCTGTAAAATTGTTCCTAGACGACAAATTACTTACCAAGGGCAGGGCCACTGCCAAGAAGAAGGCTGAAGAAATTGCCTCTAAAAGGGCCTATTACACCCTTCAAAAGAACATTGTAAAAACACAGTGATACCCTAGAAACGAATACGGTTTCGTAAAATAATTAGTTTGACTAGCCAAACAATGGTATTTTTGCAGAAAGACCCCCGAAATGTCTGTATTAACCTTTGAGCTAGAAGATGATTTTACCCTGATAGGGATTCATAGCGTCTTGGAAGATTATCGCCTGGCTTACCTGTTGAATCAAAATTTTGGGGCAAAGTTTAGGCGTTTTAAAGACAGCCTGGATTTTGTGAACTCAACCGCTGTTTTTCCGTTATTTGAATTTAGGGACTCCACTACCGAACAGGATTTTTACCTGATTAATAACAAGCACACAAGCCTAGTGGAAGGGGAAGAAAACAACGGACTGCTCGGAAATCAGTACACCCGTCTTTCGTACCTGGTTCCCGAAAAAAAAGGGGTTGACTTCTTCCTAAAAATAAAAGGAGCCAAGCCTGCCTTTTCCCTGAAAACGGTTCATAAACTCAACAAAATAAATCAAGTGATTACCGCCTACCTCATCGATACTGACAATTTAAAATCAAAGAATCACCTAATCTTCTAATCATGGCAAGGAACAGAAAGCGAACGAAAATCGTGGCAACGCTGGGGCCCGCAACGAACACTAAGGAAATACTCAGTGAAATGATGGTTTCCGGTGTAAATGTATTTAGGATCAACTTTTCACATGCCGACTACGAAGAGGTGGCGCGCAGGGTAGCCCTGATTAGGGAAATCAATGCTGAAAAAGGGTTTTACGTGGCCGTACTAGCAGACCTCCAGGGGCCTAAACTACGGGTAGGTATTATGGAAGAAGGGGTGAAATTAGCCCTTGGAGATACTTTTACCTTCCGTACGGAAAAATGTGATGGAAACCGCGAACAAGCCTATATGACCTACCAAAATTTCCCCAAAGATGTTCAGGTTGGAGAGCATATTCTGGTAGATGACGGTAAGTTGCTCTTTGAGGTGACCGGTACTGACGGGAAAACCAAGGTATTCACAAAAGTACTTCGGGGTGGAGAATTAAAATCTAAGAAAGGGGTCAACCTGCCAAACACCAAAATATCGCTACCAGCCCTTACTGAAAAAGACCGGGAAGATCTATTGTTTGCCATCAAACTAAAGGTAGACTGGGTCGCGCTTTCTTTTGTAAGAACTGATCAGGACCTAATCGAGCTGAAGGAATACATGGCGGAAAATTCGGGTTATAGTATCCCAGTCATCGCCAAGATTGAAAAACCAGAGGCGGTTGCCAATATTGATAAAATAACCCCGCATTGCGAGGCCTTGATGGTGGCCCGTGGTGACCTAGGGGTGGAGGTGCCCATGGAAAAGGTGCCTTTGATCCAGAAACGATTGGTTATGAAGGCCAAGAAAGCCACCATTCCGGTAATCATTGCCACCCAAATGATGGAAACAATGATCAACAGTGAGGTGCCAACCAGGGCCGAGGTAAACGATGTTGCCAACTCCATTATGGACGGTGCAGATGCCGTGATGCTTTCAGGAGAAACCTCCGTGGGAGATTTTCCGGTTCAGGTTATCAAACAGGTTCGCAAGATCATCGAAAGTGTTGAGAACTCACCGCTGATCAACGCTCCGGAAGTATTTGCCAAGTCTATCAATGAGCGTTTTATTTCAAAAACCATTTGCCACCAGGCGGCCATCATGGCTGACAGTATTGACGCGGAAGTGATTAGTACCCTGACGGCTTCGGGCTACACCGCTTTTCATATCTCCTCCTGGAGGCCAAAATCAAACATACTGGTCTTTTCTTCCAACAGGAGAATCCTGGCCATGCTAAACCTACTATGGGGGGTAAAAGGCGTGTATTATGACCGCTTTGTCAGTACCGACCAAACCATTGAGGACATCAATACCTTGGCCTATGAACGCGGCTATTTAAAGGAAGGTGACTACGCCATTAACATCACCTCTATGCCAGTAAAAAAACGGGGAATGGCCAATACCATTCGCGTTACAGAATTCAATAAATCCTAAGGGCTTTGTAAAAGGGCGTACAAGGCAAAAGAGGCCAACCAATGCGACCCTGCGTATTCTCCACTGTCCATTTTTTGGTAACTATGATCAAAATGGCGCTTGGCCAGGGATTGCATTTTCTCGTTATTCAAGGCATTTCCCATTTCATACAAACACCAGGAACGACTAAAGTTCAGACCGTCTAAATGGGCCATTTTCCCATCGGAACGATCGGTCACTTCAGCAAGCTTAAGGTAGTTCTCAGGATGCTCCCTAAAACCAGGTAAAAAGGTGTCGAGCCAGGGAATAAATTCCTCCTCCGGCAATATTTTCATCATTAGGGAAGCTTCCTGCAAGCAGGGGGACAAAAAATCAAAACCACCCGGCTCCCATTTGACAGGACAGCCCTGGTCGTTCCCGTAATATTCTCGGGCTTTTTGGGCAATAAGCCTTGCCAGTGCTGGTGAATATTTTTTGGCATAATCATAGGCGAAAGACATTCCAAAAGCCGTGTTTGGATGTTCTCCAACACGGATTGGATAATCGAGTTTGGGTAGGAATGCGAGGTATTTCTGCTCGATTAGCTGTACCAAGGGCTCCAGATTCTTATAGAGGTCATTCGCTACTGCTGCATCCCAGTCACGCAACGTTTCGGCAAGTTTTAGCAACCAAGCCCAGCCATAAGTGCGTTCGAAATTTTTGTTGTGATCATCCTCAAAATAGGCTACTTCCCGTAAGATGTTCTCCCGGGTTATATTCTTTTGAAGTTTTGCCAATACAGCTTCCCTGGCTTCGAATTCCGGAAGTTCTCGTATGATATTCAACAAAGTCCAGTGTCCGTGCACCGAGGAATGCCAGTCAAAACACCCATAAAAGGCGGGGTGAAGTGCAGCAGGTGTTAGTAGGTAAGAAGCATCACCCAATACCTGTCCAAGTTTATTGGGATATTCCCGGTCAATACAGTCAAAGGCAAAATGGTATAAATAGCTAGCACTTTCGTTGTCTAACCTGGAAGGGGAAGCAATGGGCGTATCCGCTTCCGGAACAGGCTTTTTAACGGGGGGCGAACAGGTAAAAAACAGGGCAGACAATACAGCTGCTATCATATAATTTTTCATGTTTATAGTTTTATGGTTGTGCTTAGAATGGTGGCATCGTTCAAAACAAAGGGCATGGGCATCATCGTAGCTGACCGGGGTATCATATCGAATTGTGGGTTGGTCAATAAGTCGTATTTTGCCTCCAAGACCTTTAGGTTCAGGGCTTGGTGTTGGTCGAAAACCATGTCTATATCAATCTTTTCACCCGGTGCTGATAGGTAATACTGTAAAATGGTGCCGCTGTTCACTTCAAAATCGGTAGCGCTGGAAGTCCTGTAAAAAGGCGTGCCATTTACCACAAACGAGTCAAATCGGATGGGGGTATTGGCCAACAATTCAATTTTATGGGCCTTGCGTAAAGATGAAATACGCAAGCGTATATGGCGCTTATCAACCAAGGTTGTATCGTTGACGACCTCTATAATCGGCTTCTTAAAAGTGTTGACCGCGGCTTTCTGGTGAAATGAAATCCCGGTCTTGTATTTGCTTAACCTTGTCTGGGTATTATAATCACCTTTGCGGGGGTCTTTTCCTAAAAATTGTTCGGTAAATGAGTCGATGGCTGTATCATAGGTGGCCCAATAGGCTTCATTTGTATCCGTATCCAAGACATAGATAATACTGTTTGGGCGCCTGTTTTCTCGATCGAATCCGGATAAAAAGGTCGCCAGCACAATCAATGATAAGCCGACCAATAAAAAGCCTTTTGCCATCGTTTTTTTGGCTTTGTACGGGTAAAATACCGGTACCAACAATCCAAACAGAAGAACCGTTGCCACGGTAGCTACCATTAGGGCTTTTAGGCCCAGGGCAATGGGAAACAGCCAAATCATCGGGGCGAAAATGGCGATGAAAGGAATGGATAACAGCAGAAAAAGATAGCCTATTTTTTCGCTGCTGTCCCAAAAGAACCGCAGAGACAACACCAGCAATAAAAGCACTACCGGTAATATGAAAAAGGCGGCTCCGGGGAGATAGAAAATGACCGCAGTGTTGATGAGCAAC
>JASMME010000076.1 GCA_030748365.1 Lutibacter sp. | reverse complement strand
TTCCGTAAGCCAGTCTAATTTTAGCCCCAGAAAAGGGCTTACCTTGTAGCCGATAAGCATTCCGGGATACATCTTTGCTGGAAGCTGCGATTCGTCAACAATGTCAAAGCCCATATAGTCGGGGGTAATGACCTTTAAATTGGCAGGGTTGGCAATAAAATCCCACGCCTCCTCGATGGAAGTGTGCAATAATTGTGTCTGATGTAGTTGGTAATAGGGCATTGGGTATATTTACTAATAGTGCCTGTAAATATATAGTTTTTACTACATTTATACCTATATCAAAATACCTGAGCCATGACTTTCTTTCCTATTTATATACAAGCCCTTGGTATCCTGTTTGTGTCGGTCTCCTTGCTTTGGTGCCTCAGCTTGGTGCTTAAAAATGTTAGCATCGTCGATATTTTCTGGAGTATTGGATTTGTCATAGTGGGTAGCTTTTACGCTTTTAAAACAGGAGAGTTTAGCCCAAGAAAGTACTTAGTACTGTCCTTGCTATACCTGTGGGGAGTACGCTTGTCTCTCTACCTGCTGATTAGAAATTGGGGAAAAGGGGAAGATTTCAGGTACCAACAATTTAGAAAGAACTACGGGGCACATCGCTATTGGTGGGTCAGTTTCTTTCAGGTATTTTTATTACAAGGCTTCCTTATATGGCTCATTTCATGGCCACTGCTAAGCACCCAGTTTCAGGAAGCCAACAAGGCACTTACCATGGTAGACTACCTGGCTGTTTGTTGTTGGATCATCGGTTTTGTATTTGAAAGCTTGGGTGACTATCAATTGCAAAAATTTAAAGCGGATTCAACTAACAAAGGCAAGGTATTGTGTACCGGGCTTTGGAAATATACCCGCCATCCCAATTATTTTGGGGAAGCCCTTATCTGGTGGGGATTTGGCCTTTTTTCAGTGGCTACGGGTAAGTATATGCCCCTGCTAAGCCCCTTGTTAATGACCATTTTACTCCTAAAGGTATCCGGTGTTTCCCTGCTAGAACGCAGTTTACAAAAGACCAAACCCCGGTATGCTGACTATATAAAACAAACGCCGGCATTTTTTCCATGGTTTCCTAAAAAAATAAATGACGAATCGTGAAGGTATTAGATCATATATGGCTGATATTGTTTGTTGTATGGGGTCTGCCACTGGGAATTTATCGTACTAAATTCAGAAAGATTGTATACCAGACAGATCATTGGTTGATTGCTATTAAACCATTGTTTATAAGGGAGTTAAAAGGTCTCTTTGGGAATATATATCCCAACAACAATCGATATAGAAAGTACCGCAATTTTTACCGTTTTTATTTGTTTGTATACTTGATCTTGTTCATCGCTTATCTCTTTTAATAACATTTCATAAATTAGCTATAAAATTTGAGTACCTTTGGGCTGTTATGAAAAGGTTTCCTCGCGAATGTATACGGGCTTAACACCTTGATTACACACAAATTTTACCTGCCTTTCGGCAGACAGGTCTACCCCTATCAATAGTAAAATTATTCGATTATGAAGCGTAACTACACCGTGCTTACCAAAGATCATCTCAAACTACAAGTATGCCGTTGGGGCGGGCTAAAAAAACCACGCCTAAGCCTCTTACTTATCCACGGTCTGGGAGAACACCAGGGCCGCTATCAACATATGGCCGACCATTTTGTCAACGCTGGAATTGAGCTAATCACCTATGACCAGAGAGGTCATGGTATTTCTGAGGGTAAAAGAGGACATAGCCCCGGACTAAACCATACACTCAATGACCTAGAACGTGTTATTAAATCCCTTAATTACGAGAAGCTCTTTTTGTACGGACATAGCTTTGGCGGGAATGTATTGGCCAATTTTCTATTACGAAAACAACCTAAGTACCTTTGCGGAGCTATCTTATCAGCTCCTTGGCTCCTATTAAAAAAGAAACCGAATGTGCTAGAAGTTGAGGCGGCTGGTATGCTAAGCCCGCTGTTTCCTAGCTTTACCAAAAATAATCAGATAAAAGCAACAGACCTTTCCAGTATTCCTGAAGTTTGTAAGGCATACCAGGAAGATCCTTATTGCCACAACCGAATTTCGCTAAGGCTCTTTACAGATTTTTACAAAGCCGGTAAACAAGCAATCTCAGCAGTAAACAAGCTAAAGACTCCCTGCCTACTGGTTCACGGCACAGAAGACCCAATTATCGATATAAAGGGGGCAAAGAGCTTTGTAAATAATAGTAAGGGAATGGCCGTGCTAAAACAATACGCAAACACCCGGCACGAAATTCACAATGACCGCACACAGAAAACCCTGTTCAAGGATGTACAGAATTGGATAGAGAAGCAATTATAATCAGTTGTTTGCTTATGTACCTAGCAAATCAGGTATTATTCAGAAGCAGTCATAACCATTCAAATAAAGGCTTGCATCATTTAGATTTAGTGCTAAATTCTTTGCGGTCTTCATAGACAATTTCATATTTGATTCCTTGTGGATCTTTAAAGAACAGGGCGTAATAATGTGCCCCGTGTTGGGGATAGAATGCCGGTGGATTTACAATGTGTGCACCAATATCTCGTATCTTGGGATATAGGGCATCCACAGCTGCACAGGAGTCTGCTTTAAAGGCCAGGTGATGTAATGAGCCAGGCTTTCTTCGATGAATGCTGTTATCTTTAAACAGCTCTCTGGGAGAATTGATCCCAAAAATCAACCGCGGGTGAACATATTCGATGACTTCAAAATCGTGGGCAGCTACGCTGCCCCTCTTTCTCTGATCGATGTCAAAACCCAACAGGGGCATCAAGGCATCGTAAAAGGGAGCCGCTTGGTCCAAATCCTTTACAGTAAGCTGTATATGATCAATAATCGGTTCCATTGTGGTAGGGGTATTTGATGGTTATGATTTCCTAAATAACTCCTAATTCAGGAGTTGACTGCTATGGTCTTTGGTCTTCACCTTGCTGATAACAGTCTCTATAAGACCTTTTTCATCAATGACAAAAGTCGTTCGGTGTATGCCGTCATAGGTGCGTCCCATAAACTTTTTTGGCCCCCAAACACCATAAGCCATGATAACGGATTTGTCCTCGTCTGCCAGTAGGGGAAACGGCAATTGATTCTTTTCAACAAAACCCTGTTGTCGCTTGGCTGAATCAGCACTGACGCCGACTATTTCATAGCCTCTATTTAAAAAAGTTTGGTAGTGATCCCTGAGGTTACAGGCTTCCGCTGTACAACCTGGTGTACTTGCCTTCGGGTAGAAAAACAAAACCAGTTTCTTGTTTTTATAATCACTGAGCGCAAGGGTGTTTCCCTGGTGATCAAGGGCCTTAAAATCGGGCGCCTTGTCGCCTGTCTTTAATGTTGTCATAATTTGTATTTTAGCATTTTTGGTAAATATACTTAAAAATGACCAAAACAGCCCGTGTACAGTTTGTCATCAAAACCTTGGAAACCCTTTTTCCGGAGGTGCCCATTCCCCTGGATCACAAAGACCCCTATAGCTTACTGGTGGCGGTATTGCTATCGGCACAAAGTACCGATGCACGGGTAAATACCATCACCCCCCTACTCTTTGAAAAAGCCGATAATCCTTATGATATGGTCACACTCAGTGTGGAAGAAATCCGTGAAATCATCAAACCCATTGGCCTGTCTCCAATGAAATCAAAAGGCATTTACGGATTGTCAAAAATAATCATCGAACAACATGGGGGAAAAGTACCAGACAGTTTCGAGGCATTGGAAGCCTTGCCAGGGGTTGGTCATAAAACAGCCAGTGTGGTTATGAGTCAGGCCTTTGGTGTACCGGCCTTCCCGGTTGATACCCATATACACAGGATGATGTATCGCTGGAATCTAAGTACTGGTAAAAATGTAGCACAAACCGAAAGAGACGCCAAAAGACTATTTCCCAAAAAATTATGGAACAAACTACACCTACAAATTATTTATTACGCAAGAAAATACTCCCCCGCACGTGGCTGGAAAATAGAAGAAGACATCATCACTAGCACCATTGGGAGAAAGTCTTTGTTATAAGCCTCATAACAAGGAAACCACCCCGCCTAAGCGAGATGGTTTCGGAGATTAATTCAAATGAAACTCAAAAATAAATCCTTTGTTGTTACGAAATACCACAAACTGCTTGGAATAATCCAAAATGCGCTGTACGGTCTGTAATGAAGGGCGAGTCTCTGCTAGAGACTCTTCAAAGTAAAGTTCATCCATATATAAGGGTTTTCTTCTAAAACGCTCATAGATGAATTTTATTTTATATAGCCGTTAAAATCAACTGTTGCTTGTCAGCCATCTTTCTTATATTGATCAACGCATAACGCATCCTGCCCAGGGCAGTATTGATACTGACACCTGTTATTTCTGCGATTTCCTTAAAACTCATATCCCTGTATAAGCGCATGGTCAATACTTTTTTCTGTTCTTCAGGCAATGCTTCAATCAGCCCCTTTATATCCTCTAGTATCTGCTCCTTAATCAGGCTATCTTCAATATGCAACTTATCATCCTGTATAAAGTTGAAAATATCGAAATCATCCTGTGACCTGTTTACCGGCAAGCGTTTGTTCCTCCTATAATGATCCATGACCAGGTTGTGGGCAATACGCATCACCCAGGACAAAAACTTGCCCTCTTCCCGGTATCCTCCCTTTTTAATAGTTCTGATAACTTTTACAAAGGTGTCTTGAAAAATATCTTCTGACAAGGGCCTATCGGCAACCTTGGAGAGTATAAAGCCAAAAATACGCGATTGGTGGCGGTTGATAAGCACTGCCAAACTATCCTCACTTCCGTGGATATAGCTGTTGATAAGATAGGCGTCGGACATTTCTTTACTTTTCATCTGTCTGTAGTTTGTGTTACTAACAAAACCGACTGGCTCAACAAAAAATTTGTGATACCTCCACCGCTTCAGGGGAGCAACGCTTATACTAAGTAAATAGCGCATGCACACTGACGGTGATAACCAATCAATCGATAATAACGTGATTAATAAAAGTAAAGATGTTGTATAAGCGGTTCTTTTCAAATAGCTTCACAAACATAGGTAATATATTTGTAATTAGCAAATTAGTGTGTAAAGAGTCAAGAATAAAACCGCTTTATAACACTTTTAACCCATGGTATAAGTCTAAGGACTTTCTCATAAGCGTTCATTGGTTTTTTGTCAGTATCTTTGCCCTGTTTCATTTTTTTAGCCCAAATGACAAAAGACATTGCTACATTAGATCCAAAAGATTACATTCTCATCAAAGGTGCCAATCTGCACAATCTGAAAAACATTGATGTTGCCATTCCAAGAAACCAACTGGTAGTCATTACCGGGCTCTCTGGTTCCGGAAAATCAAGCCTGGCTTTTGACACCCTTTTTGCAGAAGGACAAAGGCGCTATGTGGAAAGTTTGTCTTCATATGCACGCCAGTTTTTAGGGAGGTTGCACAAACCCCAGGTAGACTCAATTAAAGGCATTGCCCCCGCCATTGCAATCGAACAAAAGGTAAACGCTACCAATCCCCGTTCAACCGTTGGCACTGCTACAGAGTTGTACGATTACCTAAAACTACTCTTTGCCCGTATAGGAAAGACCTACTCCCCTGTCTCTGGAGAAATTGTTGAGAAACACCGGGTTAAGGATGTGGTTAACCATATAAAGGAACTAGAACCAGGAACCAAGTTACACTTGCTAGCCCCGGTGCACATTCCAGACGAAAGAAGTGTATTACAGACCCTAAAAATACTTTCTCAACAAGGCTATTCGAGAATCAAATACCGTGGAATCGTACACAGAATAGAAACTATTAAGGAAGAAATCGACCACGATTTTCACTTGGTTATTGACCGTGTAATCATTCGAAAGGAAGATGATTTTCTAAACCGTTTGGCCGAGGCAGTCGAAACAACTTTTTTTGAAGGAAAGGGAACCTGTATCGTTGAAGAAATTGCCGCAGAACGACAAACTGTTTTTAGCAATCGTTTTGAACGAGACGGAATCCGTTTTATGGAACCCAATACCCATTTTTTTAGTTTTAACAATCCCTATGGGGCCTGTCCTGAATGTGAAGGCTACGGAAATATCATTGGTATCGACAGGGACCTGGTCATTCCAAACACAAACCTCTCCATTCTCGACGGGGCTATTCTACCCTGGCGTTCTGAGGTTTTCAAAAAATATAGAAACCGTTTAATCAATCATGCCTACGAATATGACATCTCCATTCATAAGCCATGGTTTGAATTAACTACTGCACAAAAAGAACTTGTTTGGAATGGTACCGACTCCTTTAAAGGAATCAATCAGTTCTTTCGCTATCTGGAGGAAAAAAGTTATAAGATTCAATACCGGGTGATGCTTTCACGGTACCGGGGAAAAACCCCTTGTCCGGCATGTTTGGGTAAGAGACTGAGAGAAGAAACCGCCTATGTGAAGATCGGTGCACACAGCATCAATGACCTGGTCGATTTGCCCCTCGATGAATTGTCAGCCTTCTTTAAAGCGCTTTCACTGGAAGCACAGGAAGAAAAAATTGCCAGCCGCCTGTTGGTCGAAATTACTAAACGCCTACAGTTTCTAAATGATGTTGGCTTACAATACCTTACATTGAACCGTGCCTCCAACACCCTTTCCGGGGGAGAGAGTCAACGAATCAACCTGGCCACTTCATTGGGTAGTAGCCTGGTAGGCTCCATGTATATATTGGATGAGCCGAGCATTGGACTTCATCCCAGAGACAGCGAACGACTGTTAAAGGTCCTGAAATCATTGCGCGATCTGGGCAATACCGTGATTGTAGTTGAACACGATGAAACCATTATTAAAGCGGCTGATAAAATCATCGATATCGGCCCGGAGGCTGGAACCGGTGGTGGAACAATTGTGGCAGAGGGCA
>JASMME010000075.1:2867-6919 GCA_030748365.1 Lutibacter sp. | reverse complement strand
AGCCCGTTCTCTGAAATTGAAACCCTTGGCCAAGGTATTGGGTTATGCCGATGCCTCCAACGAGCCAAAGTGGTTTACAACCGCCCCTGCAAAAGCCATTCCCAAAGCCCTTGAAAAAGCGGGTAAATCAATCAAAGACATCGATTATGTCGAATTGAATGAAGCCTTTTCTGTGGTCGGACTGGCCAATACGAAGCTGTTAGGCATCGATCCGAACCGGGTAAACGTCAACGGTGGGGCTGTTTCCTTAGGGCATCCCTTGGGCATGTCCGGCGCCAGGATAGTTATTTCCTTGCTATCTGTACTGACCCAACAACAAGGCAATACAGGGGTTGCTGGTATTTGTAACGGCGGTGGCGGTGCCAGCGCTATGGTAATTGAGAGACTCTAACCTACGTTTATGCCCTACGGAATCTGTCATCTAAGTATTGTTCCTGTAAGAATCCAACCTGATGATACCAGTGAAATGGTCTCACAGGTTTTATTCGGAGAGCATTTTGAAGTCCTGGAAAAGAGAAAAAATTGGTCCAGGATACGGCTTGCTTATGATGGATACGAAGGGTGGATAGACGCTAAGCAATTCCAGGAAATTGATGAAATGACCTATCATACTTTTGAAAAATCAGGCAGGGCTGTTTGCGCTGAACTCCTCGATTTTGTCAGTGATGATCAAGGCCAGCTACATACCATAAGCATGGGAGCCAGCCTACCCGGCTACCGTCAAAAAAAACTAGTCATTGCTGGGAAGACCTTTCATTACGAAGGGACCGTATTCAATAAGAAATTACCCAAATCTGAGCTGATAAAGAACGGGTATACCTACCTGAATACCCCTTATTTATGGGGTGGTAGGTCTCCATTTGGTATCGATTGTTCCGGATTTACGCAAATGGTCTACAAATTGTGTGGATACAAATTGCTTAGGGATGCTGCTCAACAGGCAACACAGGGAAAATCACTCAGTTTTATTGAGGAAAGTGAACCCGGAGACCTCGCTTTTTTTGACAACCAAGAAGGGATTATCACCCACGTAGGCATGATCATGAAAGATCATTATATCATCCATGCACACGGGCAGGTTCGCATCGACCGTATCGACCACAGCGGCATCTTCAACACAGACCTAAACAGGCATACACACCGGCTAAGGGTCATCAAAAAGATTATTTAAAAAAAGCCCACAAATGTGGGCTTTTAAAAAATTAGCAAACGCCGAAGCTACTATAGCTTATCGAAGGCTTCGCGGATGGCTTCCAGTTTTTCACCCATATCGAGGTTTTCGTAGAGTCCTTTTAAGGTTCTAATCACGCTGGGGTTGGATGGATTCAGGCTGTAGGCTTTCTCATAATAAGGAACTGCCTCTCTGTATATTTCGAATTGTTTGGCCTGTAACCGGTCGTATTTATCAAAATCACTCAGGCTGTTGTTCATCTCCTCGATAATCGGTTCTGCCCGCTCCAATATGGCTGCACCAATATTGTTATAGGCATCTACATAATCGGGATTTAGTTCAATGGCCTTGTTAAAATTCGCAATGGCCTCATCAATCTTTTTCTGGTTCAAATTCATCACCCCTACATTATAGTAGAGCGCTGGTTCTGTTGGATTTAACACAATGGCCTTCTCCAATAATTCCTTAAAAGTCGCCTCGTCTCCCATCTTAAAGTAGATATTCGCCGCATCAATAAGCAGGCCATAATCTGACGGAAATTCTTCCCTTCCACGGGCAATAACCGCTAGGGATTTGTCAAACTGTTCAAGGGCTGAATAGTTTAAAGCCAGGTTTTTAAACACTACATTTCTCCTAGAGTCCTTCATCTCCATACCTGGTTCTGAGGCAAGGCCCAATTTGATCTGCAGGTCTCTTGATTTCTCATCTGGAAAGTTGAGTTTCTTACCATCCTCTTTATTGATTGCCGTATACACAGTTTCTACCCCAGTATAGTTGATTGCCAATAACTGCTCATACAGTTTAATAGCTTTTTGGTGGTCTTTCCCCAAATTGTATAGCAAGGCTGCATTGTCCAAGTATGAGGTATCTCTTTGACTTAAGATATAGACATTGTGAAAGCCTTTTGCGGAGGCTATAAAATCAGCAGACTCTCGGCTCTTAATAGCCACCTGATAACGACTGTTAGCCTCCTTGGAATACTGTTGTACCAAGCTGTTGATAATTTCAAAAAACGCTGATGAATATTTATTTTTACCCGTCTCTTCTTCATAACTTATCAGCGCATTTAACGCCTTTGCTAGGTCTTTGATATCGCTTACATCTCCGTTTCTATAGAGTGCTTTCCCTTTGAGGTAATAGTATTTTGCAGTCGTTTTCTGATCGGCGCCCGCCATTAAGGGTTCCGCTTGATTGACATGGGTCAACACAGCTTCAAAATCGGATGCCTTTAGGGCTTTTGCCGCTTGTTTTAATTCCTCTTTTTGTCCAAACACTGTCGCGCTCAAAAGCAAGGCTGACAGTAGGAATATTCTTTTTTTCATTACTAAATTGATTTATGCTTATTTTGTGTTTTCTTCCTTATTGGTTTCACTGGAAATGCCTTCTTCCACCCCCAGATCAATCTCATCTTCTTCCTCGTGCATGACCTTTGCTACCGAAGCAATGGAATCATCTTCCTTTATATTGATCAGTTTGACTCCCTGGGTAGCCCTCCCCATTACGCGAAGGTCTGCCACCGCCAATCGAATGGCAATTCCAGACTTATTGATAATCATCAGATCATTTTCATCAGTCACATTCTTGATGGCCACTAGCTCACCAGTTTTATCGGTGATATTGATGGTTTTAACACCTTTACCGCCCCTGTTGGTAATGCGATAATCCTCGAGGCTCGATCGTTTTCCATATCCATTTTCAGAAACGACCAGCACATTGCTTTCTGCTTCATTGACCGCAATCATACCCACCACTTCATCTTGGTCATTGGCCAGGGTAACTCCTCTTACGCCAGAAGCATTTCTGCCCATTGGACGGGTTTTGCTCTCTTCAAAACGGATGGCCTTGCCCGAACTAACAGCCAACATAACCTGACTGTCTCCAGTGGTTAGTTTGGCTTCCAGTAATTCATCTCCTTCCCTAATGGTAATGGCGTTGATTCCGTTGGTCCTGGGTCGTGAGTATTGCTCCAAAGAGGTCTTTTTAACCTGTCCTTTTTTGGTCGCCATGATCACATAATGGCTATTCACATAGGCTTCATCCTTGAGATCTCCGGTCACAAGAAAAGCCTTCACCTTGTCATCCTGCTCTATGTTGATGAGGTTTTGAATGGCCCTTCCCTTGGCACTCTTAGTCCCTTCAGGAATTTCATAGACACGCATCCAGAACACCTTTCCTTTTTGGGTAAAGAACAACATATACTGGTGATTGGTAGCCACAAACAGGTGCTCTAAAAAGTCTTCTGTCCTGGTATTGGCGCCCTTCTGTCCCCTTCCTCCGCGATGCTGAACCTTGTATTCGTCAAGGTTCGTACGTTTTACATAGCCTGCATGCGAGATGGTAACGACCACCTTAGAATCTGGAATCATATCTTCAATAGACAGGTCACCACCGGCATATTCTATGCGCGATCTACGCTCATCTCCGTATTTTTCACGAATGGCTATCAGTTCATCCTTAATGATCTGGTAACGACGCACCTTATCAGACAGGATATTCTTTAGGTCAGCAATCGTGCTGATTACCTCCTCGTACTCTGCACGTAACTTGTCCTGTTCCAGACCGGTCAACTGACGCAAACGCATTTCTACAATTGCCTTTGCCTGGATTTCTGTTAATTCAAAGCGTTTAATCAAGTTCTCCCTTGCCAGGTCAGCATTGGAAGAGCCCCTGATGATCTTGATCACCTCGTCTATATGATCACTCGCAATGATCAAACCTTGCAGGATATGGGCCCGTGCCTCTGCCTTTTTAAGTTCAAACTCAGTTCTTCTAACCACCACCTCGTGACGGTGATCCACAAAATGAGCGATCAGTTGTTTTAGGTTCAATTGTTCGGGACGGCCCTTTACCAACGCGATGTTGTTAACGCTGAATGATGTTT
>JASMME010000075.1:0-2857 GCA_030748365.1 Lutibacter sp. | reverse complement strand
AAGGCTGCATATTTGAACAATTTATTCAGAACGATATTCGGAATAGCATCCCGCTTGAGTACGTATACGATACGCATCCCTTTTCTGTCGGATTCATCACGGATATTGGCAATACCTTCCAACTTTTTCTCATTGACAAGTTCGGCTGTTTTCTTAATCATTTCGGCCTTGTTCACCTGATAGGGAATCTCGGTCACAATGATACACTCACGCCCTTTGACCTCTTCAATAGTGGCATTTGCACGCATAACCACCCTTCCCTTTCCGGTTTCGAAGGCATCTTTGACACCATCATAACCGTAGATGATGCCCCCTGTAGGAAAATCGGGTGCCTTTATATACTGCATCAGGGTAGGAATATCAATGGTATTATCATCGATATAGGCGATGGTTCCGTTGATTACCTCCGTGAGGTTGTGAGGCGCCATATTGGTGGCCATCCCAACAGCAATACCAGAAGCTCCATTGACCAACAGGTTTGGAATCCTGGTAGGGAGTACTGTGGGTTCTTTAAGGGTGTCATCAAAATTAAGAGAATGGTCTACCGTATCCTTTTCAATATCAGAGAGCATCTCTTCCGATATTCTTTGCATACGCACCTCGGTATATCGCATCGCTGCTGGACTATCACCATCAACTGATCCAAAGTTACCCTGACCGTCCACCATCATATACCGAACACTCCACTCTTGTGCCATACGCACCATGGAATCGTACACCGATGTATCTCCATGGGGGTGATACTTACCGAGGACTTCCCCGACAACCCTGGCGGATTTTTTATAAGCACCTGTAGCTTTGATACCCAGTTCGTGCATGCCGTACAACACCCTTCTGTGGACGGGCTTCAAACCATCTCTAACATCGGGCAACGCCCTGGAAACAATCACCGACATTGAATAATCAATGTAAGCAGATTTCATTTCCTCTTCAATATTTATCGGTATAAGTTTTTCACCGTCTGCCATATAAATGTACCTTAGTTTTTATGTTGATTTTTAACAAAGCAATATACAATTTTTGCTATTTTTTACAGAAAATAATCAAGTCGTTTTTAGAGATTTTATCAACAATTAAAAATTCCGCATATTTAGTCATAACCATCTATTTATCAGATTGTTATTGAAATTTTATTTTGGAATAATTCCCCTTTAAATGGCCGAAGCGTATAATTTGTGATCAAAAAACAAAAAAATCCGTTAATTTTACCATATAAAACAACACTATGGAAGATAATTTTTCGTCAAAAGTCAAGGATGTCATAGCCTACAGTAAGGAAGAAGCCCTTCGCTTGGGACATGATTTCATCGGTACTGAACACCTCGTTCTGGGTCTCTTGAAAAAGGGAGAAGGAAAAGCCATTGATATATTGGTATCATTGGATGTTGACCTGACACACCTCTCTAAGAGGGTTGAAAACTTGAGCCCTAAAAATACCAGCAGCATCTTGACAGACGGGAAGAAGAGCTTGCACCTTACCAAACAGGCAGAAAAAGCCTTGAAGACCACTTTTTTGGAAGCCAAGCTCTATAAAAGCAGTGCTGTAAATACCGCACACCTATTGTTATGTATTTTACGCAATGAAAATGACCCTACCACCAAACTGTTGCACAATTTTGAAGCGAATTACGAAGATGTGAAGACAATCTTCAAACAACGCTTCACAGAAGCGGAGATTGACTCAATAAAAGCAGAAAGCAAATCGGATGATGACTATGAAAATCCCAAATCAAATCCTTTCGAAAAACCAGCAAGCAGCAAGAGCCCGCAAAAAAAATCAAAAACCCCTGTTCTAGATAATTTTGGGCGGGATTTGACCCGTCTTGCGGAAGAAGGAAACCTAGATCCCGTGGTAGGCAGACAAAAAGAAATTGAACGCGTCTCCCAGATTCTCAGCAGACGAAAAAAAAACAATCCCATGCTAATCGGAGAACCCGGTGTGGGCAAATCTGCCATTGCAGAAGGGTTGGCCCTTAGAATTGTCCAACGAAAGGTTTCGCGAATCCTGTTCGACAAACGCATCGTATCGCTAGACCTGGCCAGCCTGGTCGCGGGCACCAAGTACCGCGGACAGTTTGAAGAACGGGTGAAGGCCCTGATGAACGAATTGGAAAAAAACGAAGACATCATTTTGTTTATCGACGAAATACACACCATTGTCGGCGCCGGAGGGGCCACCGGGTCGTTGGATGCCTCCAACATGCTTAAACCTGCACTGGCCCGTGGAGAAATTCAATGCATCGGTGCAACCACCCTGGACGAATACAGGACCAATATCGAAAAGGATGGTGCCCTGGAACGAAGGTTTCAAAAAGTAATCATTGAGCCGACCAGCGTCGCAGAGACCATACAGATACTACACAACATCAAAGAAAAATACGAGGAACATCACCAGGTAAATTTTACTGAGGAAGCCATCGTAGCCTGTGTAAAATTGACCAACCGCTATATGACGGACCGCTTTCTGCCAGACAAGGCCATTGACGCCCTGGACGAGGCAGGTTCGCGTATCCATATCACAAACATCGATGTTCCAAAAGAAATACTTCAGCTCGAAAAAGACCTGGAAGAGGTCCGAACCCTTAAGACCAATGCAGTAAACGGACAAAAATACGAAGAAGCCGCCCGCTTGCGCGACGATGAAAAACGCCTGGAACAACAACTGGCCGATGCGCAGAAAAAATGGGAAGAGGCTTCCAAACTAAACCGGGAAACCGTCACGGAAGACAATGTGGCTGAAGTGGTCTCTATGATGACGGGGATTCCCGTAAATAGGGTAGCGGAAGCCGAAAGTCACCGTTTACACGAATAGCCAAACCTGATTAAAGGCAAGGTAATCGGCCAAAACGAAGCGGTT
>JASMME010000074.1 GCA_030748365.1 Lutibacter sp. | reverse complement strand
CGTTTTTTTATAGGCTGACTATCAGGCATTTGTAATTTTTAACTTTTGGCGAATCCTCCAAAAAATAGACGTGGTTTCCATATTATAGAAATCGTTTGACAACCTAGCTGCATAAAAATTGCCATTAGCCTATACAATTGGCTCATTGGTTTATCAACTAATAATTTGTAACTTAACAGTCTTAACCTGCTCGCTTATGAACTGTAGGGTATTTGTTTTTTTGATGGTTTTTTTCCTGGCACTTTCTGCCTGTGACGGACAGGAACACCCACCGAAACTTGACCATGCCACAATGGTACACGCCCACCAACTGGTGGCCGGTGGTATCGAGATTCCCTGGGGGATGGAATTTATTTCTCCGGAAGAACTGTTGGTAACGGAAAAGAGTGGTGAACTTTACTACATAAAAAAGGGGGTAAAAAAGAAAGTTTCCGGACTTCCCAAAGTCTATGTCAACGGACAGGGGGGGCTTTTAGACATCGCTCTAGATCCAGCTTTTGAGAGGAACAGTCACCTCTATCTCACCCTAAGTACTGGCAATTCTAATCACGGGGGTAATACAGCGCTGTACAGGGCTGTGTTGCACGAATACCAACTCAGGGAGCTAACATTGCTATACCGCGCCGAACCAGATACTAAAAAAGGGCAGCACTGGGGATCAAGGATTGTCTTTGACCGAAAGGGCTACCTTTATTTCTCTATCGGAGACAGGGGGGAACGCGACGTAAACCCGCAGGATGTTGAACGAGATGGCGGTAAAATCTATCGTTTATATCCGGATGGCTCCATTCCGGAGGACAACCCTTTCCAGAGAACTGACGGTACTAGCAGCGCTGTTTATTCTTATGGACACAGGAATCCGCAGGGCTTGAGCCTACATCCTGAAACAGGAAAAATATGGAGCCATGAACACGGTCCTCGTGGCGGGGATGAGATCAATATCGTAGAAGCAGGAAAAAACTATGGGTGGCCCACCATCACCTACGGTATTAATTATATCGGAACCCCTATCACAGACAAAACCCGGCAGCCAGGGATGGAACAGCCCCTGTATTACTGGCTTCCTTCCATTGCTCCTAGTGGAATGGCTTTCTCTTCTTCTGAAGTCTATCAGGGATGGAAGGGTAATTTGTTTGTGGGGTCTTTAAAGTTTCAATACCTAGAACGCCTGGTCATCCGTGAGAACAAGGTAGTCAAAAGAGAAAAAATACTGGAAAATATCGGGCGGGTCAGGGATGTAAAAGAAGGGCCTGACGGCTACCTATACGTGGCGGCAGAAGGCAAAGGAATCCTTAAACTGCTACCCAATCAATAATCGTTAAGCAGTTTGTGGAAATCAGTAAAAACCGTTACATGACATGATTCGGTCAATCTTTGTAAGCCATTGCGATTTATAAACCCAGCGAATACAAATAAAGGCCCGCTGCCAGTAGGGCACCTATAATAGGCCCCGCCACAGGAATCCAGCCATAGGACCAATCAGCGGATATCTTTTTGTGAAAGGGCAACAACGCATAGGCTATTCTTGGAGCCAGGTCACGGGCCGGGTTGATCGCATATCCAGTGGTTCCACCCAAGGAGATACCGATACCAGTGACCACCAGGGCAATGGGTAAAGCCCCTATAGACCCGAGTCCTATCACTACATTTTCCATATTTTCAGCCTCGAAGCTCGGGCCGGCAATAAAAAAGACGAGGACCAGTAACACAAAGGTTCCTACAGTTTCTGAAAACAGGTTGGAACTTACATTCCTAATGGCTGGGGCCGTTGAAAATACCGCCAGGTGGAGATTGGGATCCTCTGTTTGATCAAAATGTTTCTTAAAGTACAAGTAAACTACCAGGGCCGCAACAAAAGCACCCGCTAACTGCGATAGGATATAAGGCAGTACCTGCGCCCAGTCAAAGAGCCCTCCAGTGGCCAAACCAATCGTGACCGCTGGATTGAGGTGGGCACCTGAATAGGGTGCTGAGATGGTTACCCCCATAAAGACGGCCAACCCCCAGCCCATGGTTACAGTCAACCAGCCGGCTCCCTCGCTTTTTGTGTGTTTTAGCACGGTATTTGCTACCACACCATCTCCTAATAATATAAGGATAAACGTCCCTAAAAATTCATAAAAATAAGCGCTGTCCATATTGTTTGATCGTATTGGTTAATGATTATTCTCTGCCCATGACAGGGATCTTTTCACTGCTTTGTGCCAAGTTGACTTACGTATCTGAAGTGTTTCCGAATCTATAGCGGGTTCAAATTTTCTAGCCAGCTTTAACTGATGCCTGATTTCATCTAGGTCTTTCCAATAACCGGTGGCGAGCCCTGCCAGGTAGGCAGCACCCAAGGCAGTAGTCTCGGTGATGGTTGGCCTGGTCACAGGTACTGACAAAATATCGGATTGAAACTGCATCAACAGATTGTTGTTTGAGGCACCGCCGTCTACCCGAATTTCTGAACAGGCCATCCCGGTATCTTTTTGCATGGCTTCCAAAACATCCATGGTCTGATAAGCAATCCCTTCCAGGGCTGCCCTGGCAATATGACCCTTGGTTGTTCCCCTGTTAAGACCGACAATCATACCCCTGGCATACTGATCCCAGTGGGGCGCCCCAAGGCCCGTTAAGGCAGGCACAAAATAGACCCCTCCATTGTCGGGCACTGTACTGGCCAGCGCCTCTATTTCAGATGAATCCTTGATGAAATCAAGACCATCCCTTAGCCATTGTACCACAGCGCCACCTATAAAGATACTTCCTTCTAGGGCGTAACTGACCTTTCCATCGAGTTTCCAGGCAACGGTAGTCAGCAAATTATTGTGGGAAACAAAAGGTTTTTCCCCTGTATTCATCAACATAAAACAGCCGGTTCCATAGGTGTTCTTTACCATGCCCTCTTCGGTACACATTTGCCCAAACATGGCCGCCTGCTGATCGCCGGCAATGCCCGCAATGGGAATTTCGCAGGGTAGTAAAGGTGTATGGGTATGATCGTATACCTCGCTGGAGGAACCTATACGGGGGAGCATGGATTTGGGGATGTCAAACAGGTCGATCAGTTCATCATCCCATTCCAAGGTATTGATATTGAATAGCATGGTTCTACTGGCATTGCTAACATCAGTAACATGGGTGCGTCCTTGGGTAAGTTTCCAGACCAACCAGCTATCCACAGTGCCAAAGGCTAATTCTCCGCGTTCAGCCCGCTTACGAGCCCCTGGCACATTGTCTAGAATCCAACAGACCTTCGTAGCGCTGAAATAAGCGTCGATTACCAGGCCTGTTTTTTCACGGATGCTTGCTTCCAAGCCCCTTTCCTTTAATTGATCGCAAAAAGCCGACGTTCGCCGGTCCTGCCAAACAATGGCATTGTATACAGGTACCCCGGTAGCCCTGTCCCAAACCAGGGTGGTCTCTCTTTGATTGGTGATGCCTATACCTGTAAGCTGCTGGTAGTCGATACCCATTGATGAAATGGCTTCTGCTATGGTCGCTGCTTGCGAGGACCATATTTCTTCCGGATCATGCTCTACCCAACCTGTTTGGGGAAAAAGCTGTTTAAATTCTTGCTGGGCCACCGACCTAACGGTGCCTCTTTTGTCAATAATAAGGGTTCGGGAACTGGTCGTTCCCTGATCAAGGGCTAACAAGTAGGTTTTCATTTGAATAGACTCTTAGGGTTGGTTATTGAGCATCATAAGTTACAAAATATAATGCAAGGTTACTTCTTTATAGGAGGCAATTTGTCTTTCTTGCCAGGAAAGATCCTTCTGCAGTTCACGGGCCATGATTTCTGCAACTTTGGGTGCCATACGAATACTTTCTCGGGCATCCAGTAGCTGACAGCGTGTACGCCTCGCCAAGAAATCTTCAACGGTACGGGCCATCTCATGCCTTACGGCCCAGACCACCTGCGCACTGATTACCGGAAGCAAGTCACTCAATGCTTGATCCATAGACAATTCCCTGGCCAGGTCTAACAACGGCTCTTTGTCCGATCCGTAAAAGGACAGGGGGTCATTGCGGTCTGTCTTTTGTTGATAGCCCTGTAATTTTAGCTGCTTGGTATTGGAAGAAGTGGGGTTCCACTTTCGTTTTTTCTCAGTCTTGTCTACGAGGTCCTGTCCCATTTTGCGAAAGGTGGTCCACTTCCCCCCTATGATGGTCAGCAATCCGGAAGGCGCAGTAATGATCTTATGACTTCTTGAAATCTCTTTGGTCTTCCTTCCTTTTTCCTTGCTAACAGCCAGGGGTCTCAGACCGGCAAATACACTTAACACGTCGCTCCTTTTGGGAGGATTGATCAGGTAATTGCTAAGCGTGTGTAAAATAAAGTCAATTTCTTCTTCCAGGGCAACAGGCTCCAGGGTGGTATTTTTAACAGGTGTATCCGTAGTTCCTACCAGAATTCTATGGTGCCAGGGGATTAGGAACAACACCCTACCATCAGTGGTTTTCGGAACCATAACAGCTTCTTTACCAGGAAAGAATTTCCTGTCTAATACAATGTGTATTCCCTGGCTTGGTGCAATGATGCTAGCCGCGGAAGGATTGTCCATTGCTAAAATCGTATCTGCAAAAACGCCCGTGGCATTGACCACCTGTTCCCCTCTTACCTTATGTGATATACCCGTTTCCTGATCTATAAAAACCAGCCCATTTACCTGACCCCGTTCATCTTTTGACAAGGCGGTTACCTCACAGTAATTGAGCACCACCGCCCCCAGTGTTGCAGCTGTTTGAAGGGCGTTAATCGCCAAGCGTGTATCGTCAAATTGTCCGTCGTGGTATGCCGTACCGGCTTTCACCCTTTTTGGCTCCAGTGCTGGAAGGCGCCTCAGGCTCTCTGACCTCGATATACGCCGAGAATTCCCTAGGCTTAACCCACCTGCCAACAAGTCGTAAAACACCAATCCGATGGTATATTTAATGTGCTCCCAAAAACTATTGGCGGGTATGATAAAGCATTGGTTCTTTACCAAGTGGGGGGCATTCCTAATCAGATAACCCCGCTCCCGGACGGCCTCTCTTACCAATCCAATTTCCCCCTGTGCAAGGTAACGAACCCCACCGTGTACCAACTTGGTACTTTTACTGGAGGTAGATTTGGCAAAATCAGCCTTTTCCAGTAACAGTACAGAATAATCCCTGGCAGCAGCTTCCAGGGCAATTCCTATACCCGTACTACCCCCTCCTATAACAATAAAATCGTAGGAATCACCCATCGATAGTTTTCTAAGCATCTCTTTTCTATTCATCACTGCTTAAACACAAAAAATATATATTTATTTTGTTTTGTTTTGTTTTATTTTCATATAAATATACCACATTTTGAAATGTTTTGAAATGTTTTGAAATTTATATTGACGACATGCCTCATATAATTCTCCACGGAAATCCAAGCAAAAATTATCAATGAATCTATGGCATCTGCAAAATAAATGAATGGATTAACACTAATGATACCGCTTGTCTTGTCAATACTTCTTTCTGTGTCAAACAACGTATGCCAGGGAAGTTTAGTGATTGACCTGACAATAGCTAACATCAGAATTTTCGTACATTTACAGTGCCTAAAGCTGCTACAATGCCCCTTAATATTGCCCAAAGACATGAACAAATACTCGAAAAACTACGTAAAAACCGGATGGTCGATGTGCTTGACCTAAGCAAGGAATTCAATGTATCAGCCGTAACCATTCGGAAGGATTTGAAATTATTAGAGAATCGGAAATTGTTATTTCGGTCACACGGCAAGGCCATTCGTTTCAATCCCTACATTACTGGACGCCCCATCAATGAGAAAGAAAAGATTTCTGTGGAAGAAAAAAGAAGAATCGGCGCAGCGGCTGTAGAGATTCTTGAAACGGGAGACAATATCATCATTGCATCCGGCACCACCCTGATTGAATTTGCGCGACAGATAGACAATGTGAAAGGACTTACGGTCATTACCGCAACACTAAATACAGCCCTTTCAGTCTCAAAAAACGCTGACATAGAGGTCATTCAGCTCGGTGGAACAGTACGTGTAAATGCCTCATCTGTCATCGGCCCCCTAAGCGAAAAGATGTTGGATGAATTTACCTGCAATAAACTATTTTTAGGGGTTGACGGGATTGATCTTGAATACGGACTTACTACCACCAGTGCTATGGAAGCCTCTCTAAACAAAAAAATGATTGCGGCTGCCCAAAAAATCATTGTACTGGCAGATGCTTCCAAATTTGGCAAAAAAGGCTTTGGCAGAATCTGCGACTTAGACGAGGTTGATCAGATTATCACCGATAAAAGCATCGACCCAGCAACCAAGGAAAAATTGCTTGAGAAAGGCGTGGATGTGCGGGTCGTATAGCAAACTCTTATTTGTTTACTCCCAAGACTGACACACTTAATAGCAAAAGCAAATCGGAACAGTCTAAAAAAAATCAGCATCATACTTTGTTAATAGATTTCCCCTTCCAATAAGAAGAAAATTTAACCTCATTACACTATCAAGGCTTATTTCTTAATTACCCCTTATTAAATATACGTTTTCTGTATGCCAAAACCAACGCATAACGATTTACCCAAAAAAACACTTCTTTAAAAGGATGTAACCCTTATATATAAAAAGGTAATAGACAAAATTTACCTATAAATAGCTAAAAAACGATCTAAATTTTCATACATAAACAATTCTTTATTAAGTTTCGGAAAAATATTACCAATTATGTTTGAACTAAGTAAAGAAGACGACAGACTAAGACGCATTACCCTCATGGCGGGGTGCGACAATGACATCACCAACATGCTGACAATCGTTAAAAAAGCAGAAAACTCAAACCTTGAGATTACTGCCAATTATACACTCACCATGAAAGAGACGAAAAAGCTCATTCAGGCGTTGGATGACAATTGTGCAATTGTGGAGGCGATCGGAAGACTATAGCCT
>JASMME010000073.1 GCA_030748365.1 Lutibacter sp. | reverse complement strand
CATATCACACCAAGTTTCTCCCTTCAACATTGGCGAAACCGCCTATATACTAAAAAATGCCTACAAGAGTTTTCCTGAGGGAAGTATCCACATCATTGGGGTTGATTCTGAGCTAAATGCTGAAAACAGACATATTGCCCTAAAACTTGACAATCATTTTTTTATTTGCCCCGATAATGGCGTTATCTCCTTACTGGCACTGGAAATACAACCTGAAAAGATTGTAGAGATCAACATTCACGATCGGATAGAAACGAGTTTCCCCGTACTGGATGTATTTGTAAAAGTGGCCTGCCATATCGCACGTGGTGGAACCCTCGAAGTAATCGGTAGGATTTGTACTGATTTAAAAAAGTCTGTTGAACTTCAGCCAGTGGTTTCTGCCAATCACCGAAGCATCACGGGAAATATCATCTACATAGACAATTATGGAAATGCGGTGAGTAATATCCACAGAGACCTGTTTCAAAAGATTGGAAAAGCCCGGGCTTTTGAGATCACTGCGAATAACTACACCTTTACTAAGCTATACGAACGGTACAGTGATCTTATTGACTTTGACCTTCCAAAAGAGCAGCGTCAAAAAGATGGCAGTAAACTGGCCCTGTTTAATTCTGCCAATTACCTTCAGATTTCTGTCTTCAGGAGCAACCTAGAAACCGTAGGGGGCGCCAGCACACTTCTGGGACTGGACTATCGAAAAATGATCACTATCAAATTTAGCTAAACATGCTTATACGTATCGTAAAAATGACCTTTACAGAGTCAAAAACGGGGCTGTTCCTTGATAATTTTAACGCAAACAAAGAGAAAATAAGGCAGTCCAAAGGCTGTCAACTGCTTGAATTGTATCAGGACCGGAACGACTCCACTGTTTTTTTTACCTATAGCTATTGGGCGTCAGAAACGGACCTGGAAAACTACCGAAACTCCAACTTGTTCAAGACTGTGTGGGCAAAAACAAAGCCGTTGTTTTCGAAAAAACCGGAAGCTTGGAGTGTAGACAGACTGGTGGGCCTAGACCAAACGACTGTCTCTGCCTGACAAAAACCGCCGATTCCTTTCTATAAGGGCTGCAACACAGTAACGGATGGTGCCACCCCCCCTAGCCCCTTCTTAAAAGTATGCATCCCTGCATACACCTGTCTTAAAGCTGGGTAGAGCGCCACTTCAAAGCACCCAAAATGACAGCTCAAACCAATGATAAGGTGTTGATAAGTATCTTTTTTAAAATAACATATTTAGAATATATTTGTATCTAAATCATTTTTGAAGAAATTATATATGAAGTTTATACTATCTAGCGGGCAGTTGTTAAAGCAACTACAAATTATCGGTGGCGTTATTAACAATAGCAACACCCTGCCAATTTTGGATAATTTTTTATTTGAATTGCAGGAAAATGAACTAAGCATCTCTGCTTCAGACCTAGAGACTACCATGACCAGCTCCATGGAAGTTGAATCGGGTTCAGCAGGAAGCATCGCTATCTCCGCCCGTTTACTGCTAGAAACACTTAAAACCTTTCCCGATCAGCCCCTCACTTTCAAGACGGCGGAAAACAATACTATTGAAATCAGTTCCAGCCAGGGAAAGTATGACATGGCCTACTTTGATGGAAGTGAATTCCCCAAAGCCATCTCCTTAGAGTCTCCGAACAAGGTGCTTATACCCGGCAATGTATTATCTACAGCCATTTCAAACACCATTTTTGCCGCCGGGAACGATGACCTGAGACCCGTAATGAGCGGGGTATTTTTCCAGTTCAGCACAACAGGACTGACCTTTGTGGCTACCGACGCACACAAGTTGGTGAAATATGCCCGTACAGACGTTTCTGCACAGGGTACTGCTGAATTTATTATGCCCAAAAAACCCTTGAATATTCTCAAGGGCATCATCGGGGCTACGGATGCAGATGTTAGCATTGAGTACAACGAAGCCAATGCCAGGTTTTTGTTTGGAAAAACCGTCATTGTATGTCGATTAATTGATGGAAAATATCCAAACTATGAAGCGGTCATTCCAAAAGAAAATCCTAACAAACTGACCGTTGACAGGGCTACCCTGCTAAACGCCGTAAAACGTATTTCTATTTTCTCTAGCAAAACCACCCATCAAATCCGACTCAAAATGGCTGGTACCGAGCTAAACATCTCGGCCGAGGATATTGAATACGCTAACAAAGCAGAAGAACGCCTGGCCTGTGAATATATAGGAGATGATATGCAAATTGGCTTCAATGCCCGTTTCTTGACCGAAATGCTCACCAACCTACACGCCGATCAGGTGCTGATTGAAATGTCGATGCCCAACAGGGCCGGTATCCTAACGCCCATTGATGGCGTAGAAGAAGGTGAATCTGTCACCATGCTGGTCATGCCTGTAATGCTAAACGCATAATGCTTACGAACATTAACAAACTACTGTAATCCGCTAGTGTATCACGCTGGCGCATTGCTACCTGTTCTATAACACCCACCAAGTACTTAAAAAAATTGTATGGCCAATGCCCCTAAAGCAGACAATACCCAGCCTATGATATGGACTTACTCATGGTGAGTTTATCGAATTTACCAAACCAAATACCAACCTATGCTTTCCTTTAATAAACTTATAGCGATGGGCTTGATAGCCTCCTCTCTTTTATTCATTCAATGCCAACAACACGGCCCAAGCACCCAAAGAAAACACCTCGGTTTTATTGCGGACAGCGCCCTGGTTGTGAGTGCACGGGCAGAAGCGTCACAAATTGGGGTAAGCATCCTGCGAAAAGGAGGCAATGCTTTTGACGCAATGATCGCCACTGAATTTGCCCTGGCAGTAGCCTATCCCTTTGCCGGGAACCTGGGCGGTGGTGGATTTATGGTTTACCGAACCCATGAAGGCCTCACTGGGTCACTGGACTACCGTGAAAAAGCACCAATGACCGCGTCCAAAGACATGTACCTTGATAAAGACGGCCAAATTATACCGGAAAAAAGCACCTTGGGAGGCTTGGCTGTTGGTGTTCCCGGAACCGTAGCAGGTATGATCGAAGTACATAAAAAGTTTGGCTCATTGCCCTTGTCAGAAATTCTTGACCCCGTAATCAAACTGGCCCGAAAAGGGGTGGTGGTCACCAAAAAACAAGCAAACCGATTGGCCAGTTACAGGCCTAGTTTTAGAAAAGTCAACCCTGATACCATGCTTTTTCTGAAAAATTGGAAACAGCATGATACCATCAAATATCCGGCATTGGCAACCACACTGGAACTGATTCTCAAGGAAGGACGGGACGGATTTTACAAGGGAGTGATCGCTCAAAAATTAACGGCATTTATCCGTAAAAACGGGGGGATAATCACCGAAAAGGACCTGGAGAATTACCAGGCTATTTGGAGGAAACCCATCACTTTCGAATACGACAACCTAAAAATTACCTCCATGGCTCCCCCGTCGAGCGGTGGTATCTGCCTGGCACAGATTATGAACAGCCTTGAGCCCTTTGACCTACACAAATACGGCCACAACCAGACCAAAACCATTCAAGTCATTACCGAAGCATCCCGAAGAAGTTATGCTGACAGAAGTTTTTTCCTGGGGGATCCCGATTTTGTAAAAATACCCATGGATACGCTAATCAGTAAGACCTATGCGCAGCGTAGAATGCAATCTTTTTCCTTTGAAAGGGCAACGCCATCCCAAGAAGTATCACACGGAAATATCAGCCTGTCTGAAAGTGATGAAACCACCCACTATTCAATTGTAGATAGCTACGGCAATGCCATCGCTGCTACCACAACCCTCAACGGTGGCTACGGGTCCAAACTATACGCAGCTGAACTGGGATTTTTTCTAAACAATGAGATGGACGATTTTAGCAGTAAACCTGGTAGTCCCAACATGTTTGGAATGATTGGTGCTGAGGCCAATGCCATCGCCCCTGAAAAGCGTATGCTGAGTTCTATGACCCCTACTATTATCGAAAAAGATGGGCGCTTATGGATGTCCTTGGGTACACCGGGAGGGTCTACCATTATCACCAGTGTGCTACAAACCATTTTAAATGTGCACGAATTTGGTATGGGGATGCAAGAAGCCGTCAGTCAGCCCCGATTTCACCACCAATGGTTGCCGGATACCATCCGTATGGAGCCCCAGCAGTTCGACCTAGATACCAAGCAACAATTACAAAATCTAGGCTACCAATTAGATGAAGAAAATTCCCCGATTATAGGTAAGGTAGAAGGTATTTTGGTGATGGAGAATGGACAATTTGAAGGAGGGGCAGATCCACGTGGAGACGATACGGCCCTGGGATTTTAATTAATCTGTATATTTGTTTCTTAAAAGAGAGACTCTATGACCTCCAATATCCTCACAAAAGGTTTCCTAAAGGCCGTAGCTGTTATGCTGGGAATAGGGCTGTTACTATACTTTGCATACGTCATACAGAACATCCTGATTTACCTAGCAGTATCTGCTGTTATTGCGCTGATTGCCAGCCCTGTTAATCAGTTTCTCAGGAAACGGTTAAAATTTCCCAACACCTTGGCCGTGGTAACCACCATGATTCTTTTTATAGCCATCTTCTTTCAGGTTATCGGGCTGTTTGTTCCGTTAATCATACAACAGGGAGAGAACCTGTCTCTGTTAAACATAGAAGCCATGCAGAAGAGCATTGAACAGTTACTAACGCAGGTTAACGAGTACTTTTTAGCCCATGGCATTGATGTGATTGATCAGGTAAAGAACGCAGACCTTTTCAATAATTTAACGGTCATACCAAGCTTGCTAAACTCCGTAGTCGGCACCTTGGGTAGTTTAAGTATTGGCTTATTCTCGATAATTTTCATCAGTTTTTTCCTAATGAAAGATACCCATATCATGGAACAATCGATGTATGTACTCGTTCCAGATAAAAGTGAGGAAAAGCTCAGAAGGTCACTGGCAAGTATCCAACAACTACTTTCCCGATACTTTATCGGACTGGTGTTTCAGATCAGTATTCTTTTTATCATCTATGCCATTGTGCTGGCCTCCTTTGGCGTGGAGAATAGTGTCGTCATCGCTTTTCTGGCGGCCTTGCTCAACCTCATCCCTTATATCGGCCCGCTAATAGGCGGTGTCATTATGATGTTCCTGACCATGAGTAGTCATCTCGGCCAGGATTTTCAGAGCGTGATCCTACCCACTACCCTCTACGTAATGCTGGGCTATATAGGTGCACAACTAATCGATAATTTTATCAGTCAGCCCCTGATTTTTTCCAACAGTGTAAAATCACATCCCTTGGAAATTTTCCTTGTCATTCTGGTCAGTGGCACCTTGTTTGGCCCACTGGGCATGGTTATTGCCATTCCAACTTATACGGCACTTAAAGTCATCTCAAAAGCTTTTTTGGCAGATAATAAAATCGTCAAATCCCTTACTAAAAGACTCTAAGAAGGGCAATCATCACACCATTTGCAATCAGATAAACCGAAGGCTTTGAATCTTTCTATTTTAAACAAAGATGTTCAACATTTCATCAACAGCCACTTAAAAACAGCCCTTCACAAACTGGTTTTAAAAGGGAGTCCTTTTGAGCAGGTCAGTATACAGGAAATCGCCACGCAAATCAGCGCAAAAAACAAGTGTGAGAAAAAACTACCCACCTGGTTCCAAACTGAAAAAATATATTATCCCCCAAAGACCAACTTGGAGCAAGCTTCCTCCGAAATAACAGCCCAGTACAAAGCAGGCTTGATTTCCGGAAAAACCCTGATTGATCTCACGGGTGGATTTGGGGTGGATTGTGTTGCTTTTTGCCGGAAGATAGCACATGTCACTCACTGTGAAACTAATAAAGAACTGTCATCAATCGTAGCACACAACGCAAACCTGTTGAACTGCCATAATCTAGAGACCTTTGTGGGCGATTCAATTACACGGCTACAAACCCATAAAAAGCAATACGATTGGCTCTATGCAGACCCCTCCCGTAGGAATCCTCTTGATAAAAAAGTCTTTCTACTAGAAGACTGCCTTCCAGACATTCCTCAAAACCTGGATTTATTGTTCCAATATACCAAACGAATTCTTTTAAAGGTATCACCATTACTAGACATCAAAAAAGGATTGTCTGCCTTGCGATTCGTCAAAGAAATTCACTTGCTGGCGATTGATAATGAACTGAAAGAACTGCTGTTTGTCTTGGAGAAAGACTATCAGGGAGATATCACGGTAAACACCATTAATTTCAACAAGCAGCTAAGCGAATCTTTCAACTTCCGCATGAACGAACCGGCATTGGCTACATTTTCCAAGCCCCAGGCCTTCCTATACGAACCCAATGCTGCCATTTTAAAATCAGGCGGCTTTAATCAAGTAGCTACCTCATATAAGATTCAGAAGCTTCACCGACATACCCACTTATATACTTCTGACAAATTACTGGATCAATTTCCTGGAAGGAGGTTCAAAGTGTTATCTGTACTTCCTTATGATAAGAAACGACTGCTGGCCTTACTACCTGATAAAAAAGCGAACATCAGTCGGCGTAATTTTCCAGACAGTGTTGCCCAAATCCGAAAAAGAACGGGGATTAAAGACGGTGGAATACACTATCTTTTCTTTACCTGTCTATCCGATGGTAGTTATCGGGTTTTATTTTGCAGTAAAATTATTACTGACCAATAAACATCAATAAACCGCTGACAAAATTGATGTCAATACCCGTTAATGGTCTCAAAATCTTTTAGGACATCCCTGGGTTTTTTAAGCGACAAAATGTACTGCCTAGTAATATCGGCCTTATTCCTCGCCGACCATTTTTTATGGATATTCTTCGTATGGTGATGAACCGTATGCGGAGAAATGGACAACAAACCAGCAATCTGATATTCCGTAAAACCATTTGCAATCAAATGCGCAACGTTGGCTTCCTTTACCGTTAATTTTTTCATAGTAATTTTTACAACAATTTATTTC
>JASMME010000072.1 GCA_030748365.1 Lutibacter sp. | reverse complement strand
CTACTGGAGCATGTATTTTGTGTTCTTATTCGTTGCCATTGGGGCCGCTATGTTTAAGCCTGTTGCCTCGGCCATCATCACCAAATCAACTGACAAATCGAATGGAACACTCGGATTTGGCATTTTTTATATGATGGTAAATATTGGCGGATTTATAGGGCCTGCCACTTCCTCTTATCTGAGATCGACCTATGGATGGAAACTGATTTTTATCCAGGGGGCTGTCGTTATCGGGATAAACCTGCTGCTCGTATTGTTCTTTTTTAAGGAACCCCCACGGGAAAAGACCGAAAAAGAATCTATTGGCGCGGCCGTCATCAACACCCTAAAAAAAATCTGGGAAGCCGTTAAGGATACCCGCCTCACTGTTCTGTTGCTATTGATGGTCGGCTTCTGGACCATGTTCAACCAACTTTTTTACACCTTGCCTAATTATATTGAGGATTGGGTAGATTCTTCCGCATTGAGTACCTCCATTACTGAAAGCTGGCCATGGCTGGGTAATTTGATCAGTGAGAATGGGCAGATCAAGCCAGAATGGTTTACCAATATCGATGCCTTGATGATTGTAACCCTGCAAATGTTCGTCTCGTATTTCGTGATTAAAATGCGGCATGTAAGTGCCATGATACGGGGCTTTATCATCGCAGCGGTGGGGATAGGACTTACCTTTTATACCAACAATGTGATGTTTACCATTTTTGGTACGGTGATCTTTGCCATCGGTGAAATGACAACCAATCCCACTTTTTCATCCTTTATCGCCCTGATCTCTCCCAAAGGCAAAGAAGCCCTGTACCAGGGAACCTATTTCCTACCGGTGGCCGCAGGAAATTTCTTAACAAAATTAATTTCGGGTAACCTATACCAGTCCTGGTCTGACAAACTGAGTTTGCTACAAACTGAAATGGCCGCAAGAAATATTGAAATGCCGGCAATCAGCGAATCATTCAGCAAAAATGATTACCTGTCACTGGCTGCTGAAAAGCTGGGGATGACAGAAACCGACATGACCCAATTGATCTGGGAGAACTACCAGCCCAACAAAATCTGGTACGTGATTGTAGGAATCGGTCTTGTGACCATCCTCGCCCTATCGGTCTATGACAAACTGGTCATCAAACCCAGGGAAAACGCACAAAAATAATTAGTATTCGATCATTATGAACAAGACATCAAACGATTTTTTTAGTACACAGGTCCTGGGCCATCCAGCAGGACTGTTCGTCCTTTTCTTTACTGAAATGTGGGAGCGTTTTTCCTATTATGGAATGCGTGCCCTGTTGGTTATGTTCCTAACGGCTTCCCTGATGGACGAAGGTTGGGGATGGCCCCGCGAACATGCCATGGCCCTCTTTGGCACCTATACGGGACTGGTCTACCTGGCCACCATGATGGGTGGCTATTTCGCCGACAGGATCCTCGGATACCGATACGCTGTGTTGATTGGGGCCTTGTTAATGACCCTCGGGCATGTCTGTATGGCCCTAGAAACCGCATTCTTTATCTATGCCGGGCTCGCTTTGTTGGTTTTGGGTAGTGGTTTTTTTAAACCCAATATGACCTCCATCATTTCCGAAATGTACCAAGACCATGTCGACAAGAAAGACGGCGCCTATACCATTTTTTATATGGGGGTGAATGCCGGTGCTTTCTTGGGTATTTTGCTCTGTGGTTACCTCGGCGAAAAAGTGGGATGGAGCATCGGTTTTGGATTGGCCGGAATCTTTATGCTTTTCGGACTGCTTCAATTCTGGTTCTCCAAGGATATTTTCGGGTCGATTGGTTTGCGACCGACCAACGAATCTAGGGAACAGCAACTAAAAGACGATACCGACAAGAGAAACCCCTTTCCCCTATGGCAGTTGGTACTGATAGGCATTACGGCCCTAATCGGGCTGATGTGGCTGATCAATGCCCCTGCTTCTAAAATTTCGGGGGGTAGTTTCAACCTCTTTGATTTCTCTATAAGCGGAATTGACGGTAACTACGTGATGATCCTTACGGCCCTGGTTTTGTTTGTAGGCCTGCTAGTCTACCGACTAACACAGTACGCAAAAGTTACCCGTGAAAAGATGATTGCGGTCTCTTTTTTCGCGTTTTTGACCATCTTCTTCTGGGCGGTTTTTGAACAAGCGCCAGGGACCCTCACCATTTTTGCGAAGGACTATACCAATAGAACGCTTACCGGCAACGCCGGATTGGTCTACCTAATCATAAACTCATTGATGGCCATCATCCCCCTGATCATCATTAACTACGTGATGTTCCTGCTCTTTAAAAAAACCTTTACAAAGTATGCGAAGGCCAATATCACGCTGACCACCAGCTTTGTAATTATCTGGATGATTACCCTTTGGATGTTGTTAAAAGATTTCTACGGCGCGGGCTATCTAGAGCTGTCAGCACCGATGCAGTCTTTCCTAAAATTTGAAGCGGTCTCCGAACCACTTACAAAAGTACCCGCTTCCTGGTTTGGGGTATTAAACTCGTTGTTTATCATTACTTTCGCCCCTTTGTTCTCTAAAATCTGGGAAAGCAAATACAACCCGCCTGCCAATATCAAATACGGCCTGGGTATGTTCCTGCTAGGACTAGGAATGGCTTGTGTGGCCTTTGGGGCCAACGGGATTGCTCCAGGAGCCAAAACAGCTTCTGTCAGCATGGTGTGGCTGATACTGGTCTATTTGTTCCACACTTTGGGAGAACTCTGTATTTCCCCCCTGGGACTGTCCTATGTAAGCAAACTGGTACCGGCCCGTATGATCGCTTTTATGTTTGGTGTATGGTACCTGGCGGTGGCCATCGGAATGAAACTCGCCGGGGTCTTTGGGGAGAACGTCGACCGGATAGCTGATGAAAATGGAATCAGTTATTTCTTTTGGTTACTGACCGCTGTTTCTGTAATTCTGGGGCTGTTCTCTGTACTTATGAAACCCCTAATCGAAAAATACATGCATGGAATCAAATAAAATGGCTTACTTTGTATACTGAGAGGAACGAAGACCAACATCGGTCAACGTTGACAAAATAATGTAAAAAATAACCATGAAAAAAACAATCCTCTTGTTGGCTATCATCAGCAGCCTATCGATAAAGGCACAGAAAATTCAATGGATGAGCCTAGAAGAAGCCGTTGAGGCGCAGAAAATCGTCCCAAAAAAAATAATTACAGATGCTTACACCCATTGGTGTGGCCCCTGTAAAATGCTGGACAAAAACACCTTTGGCAATAAGGATGTAGCCACCTATATCAACGAACACTACTACGCTGTAAAATTCAATGCAGAGGGAAACAGCCGAATCAATTACAAGGGTCAGGTCTTTGAAAATCCTGGATACGACCCTAGTAAAAAAGGCCGAAACAGCACACACCAGCTCACCAGCTATTTCCAGATAAACGCTTATCCCACCCTACTCTTTTTCGATGAAAAGGGCGAAGTAATCAGTCCGATAAGGGGGTATCAGACCCCCAGACAATTGGAATTGTACCTAAAATTATTTCATACAGATGCGCACCTACAAATCACCACCCGCGAGCAGTGGGAAAGCTACGTAGCTGCGTTTGACTACGAGTTCGAAGAATAGACTCTTTACGGCAGGACAAAAGCACCCTTTTCCCGGGTACTGTAGAAGTCAACCTGATACTGCGCACAGGTTTGGGCCCAGCGCACTATGTCCTGTGGGTAATTGGAGCCATCGGCTATGATCCACCGGGGGCGGTGCCAACGCAACAACCTTTCTAAATTAATTCGGGGAGCATTCTGTAAGAGAATGATGGAAGCGTTGATCTGTGAAAATTGGTACAAACCCCTTCGATCGACCACCAATATCTTTTTATTCCCATAGCTAAACACAGGTGGCAGCTTGCCAAGCATCACCGTGTCTCTGATACCGGTTCCTGTCAGGTAATCACTTAAATAACCAGCCTTGTCAATACTATCCTGGGTACTGTACACCCGAAGGCGCTCTCCGTATCTCAAACCAATGACGGAAGTACCTCTCTGTTGGAAGACCCACAGGGCGCTGTGGGTTTGTAGGTGGTATTTTTCAAAGAACAGCCATCCATACCACATAAATACCGTCAGGTACAGGGCAGCCAGTCTGTAGGGCCGGCGTTTCTCAGTCCAACAAAAGATACTGATTATAAGAAGGTAGCTCAGCAACAGCTTCCCCAAAGACATCGGGATGCCCTCAAAGACAAAGGCGTCCTGGGCAGCGATCCAGGCCACCAAGGCATGTAAGGCCTCTAAGCAAGAACGGTACACGATGGTCAACCAAAAGGGTAAGTAATCGAACAGCGCAAGACCGGCTACCAAAAACCCCGTAATCAGGATCCATCCAAGCAAAGGCAGGATCAGGAGGTTGGTCAAGAGGAACAAGCCTGGGAATTGGTGAAAGTGATAGATCCCCAAGGGTGCAACCCCAATCTGAGCCGCCAAACTTACCGTGAGCAATTGCCAAGCCCGGTCTGACAACCAATAACGGGGCTGCCACAAAGCAGCCAGCCGGGGCTGCCACCAAACAATGGAGAAAACCGCCAGGTAACTCAACTGAAAACCCAGGTCAAATAGGTAATAGGGATCGGCCAACAACAACAAAAACATAGAAACAAAAAGGGTGTTATAGGTATTGGTAAACCGACCCATATGCCTTCCTACCGCTAGCACACTGAACATACTGACCGCCCTGACAACAGAGGGTGACAAACCCGCCAGGAGGGCATAGCCCCACAACAGGGAGACGATGAGTACTGGAACAATCAGCCGCCCACCCCGCACATAGCGCAGGGGTGTGCACAAAAAGGTAAGGAAGAGTAGAAGAATACCTACATGCAGCCCTGAAACCGCCAGTAGGTGGATGGCTCCTGCCCGGACAAAATGGTCGACCAGCCCGTCCCGCATGCTTTGGCGCTGTCCTAGAATCAGGGCATGAATCAGTGACAGGGTGTCTTCGGTAAACCCTTGTTTTGAAAGGGCTTGCTGAACCCGCTCTCGGAAACCAGCCGCCCAGCCCCTAAGGCTGTGGTCTCTTCCGGGAAGCACTCGTACAGTGCTGGCATACAACTGGTGATGGATTTGCCGGTTTAGCAAATAGCTTTTATAATCAAAACCATGGGGGTTTGCAGGCGGATTAATCTCCCTAAAAACACCACCCACCAGTACCCGACTATCTACCTGCAAAGGTTTCTGAAGGCTGTCTTTACGAAGCATCAGCAACACCTTTCCCTTTAGGGGAAGGGAATCCAGTCGGTACAGACGGGCCTCGTAACGGCTCAGTTTGGCAGTCGGTCTAAGAACCCTTGTAATCGAAACAAGGGCCGTATGGGGTTGCTTGGTTACCGCGCTGCTGTAATGAGCGGGTTGGTTTGCGGCCTTCCGTAGGCTAAGCGATGTCATGCCTACCAAGATGATAGTAGGTGCGAACAATAATGCAAAGACATGTGTTCTCCTGTATGATTGGTGAGCGCGCAACCCAACCATTAATAAACATAAGGAGGAAAGTAATAAGGCAACAATAAGTATCCGTGGGGCAATGTCAATCGAGGAAGCGACTAGGATTCCCATTGACAAAAAAAAGGTGAGCTGTACGGAAAGCAAACGGAACAACTTGATCATAGCAGCCCAAAACTACTAAAAATCATGGGATTCCAAACTATTTGAAAAGGGAAGGGACAGTAAAAGGAATCAACAGGCTCCGCTGATTTTTTGGTGCACTAAGGTAGCTACTTTTTGGGAGGCACCCTGCCCGCCCAATTGCTGTTCCAGTTGCTCGTAATCCGATAGTATCCGGCTACGGGTGTCGTTGCCCAATAACTCCTCTAGGGAGGTTTCTAGGATTTGCGCATTGAAACGATCCTGGATCAGTTCTTCGACCACTTTACGGTCCATAATCAGGTTGACCAGCGAAATAAAACGCAGGTTGATCAGTCGTTTGCCTATTTGATAACTCAGCCAACTGGTCTTATATACCACTATTTGAGGCACTTTAAATAAGGCGGTTTCCAAGGTGGCAGTTCCGGAAGTCACAACAGCTGCAAAAGAGACGGACAGCAGATCATAGGTCTTATTGCTGATAAAGTGCACGTTCTCACCATTGATAAACTGCTTATAAAAGGCCTCCTCCTGGCTGGGAGCGCCTGCAATCACAAACTGAAAATCGGGAAACTGTTTCGGCATACGCAACATAATCGAAAGCATCTTTCGGATCTCCTGTTTCCTGCTTCCTGGTAATAAGGCGATGATGGGTTTGTTTGATAAGCCGTGTGTACTTCTAAAATCTCTCGGATCTCGGGAGGGTCGGTCAGCGATGGCATCAATTAGGGGATGGCCTACAAAATGGACCGGGAACTGGTGTTTTTGCTCGTAGAAATCCTTTTCAAAAGGGAGAATGACATACAAGGCATCCACGTCGCGTTTAATTTTATCAATACGCCCCTCCTTCCAAGCCCAAATCTGGGGAGAAATATAATAATGAACCGGTATGCCCTGTTTCTTGGCAAAGGCGGCAATCCGCATATTAAAACCCGGATAATCTATCAATACCAGTGCGTCTGGCGCAAAGGCCATCAAGTCTTTTTTACAAAAACGGATATTCTTTAAGATGGTTCGAAGGTTCATAAGCACCTCTGCAAAGCCCATAAAGGCCAGGTCTCGGTAATGCTTTACCAGGGTGCCTCCGACTTGCTGCATCAAATCGCCCCCAAAGAAACGTACCTCGGCTGCTGGGTCTTGTAAAAACAAAGACTTCATGAGGTTGGCGCCGTGTAAGTCTCCTGAGGCTTCTCCTGAAATGATATAATACTTCATCTGTCGGTTATTATTTTGTTGGTTTATAGCCGTGAAAAGTACCTAAAGCACTCATGGAAAACGGTGTACAAAATACCGGAGTGGCTTTCTCTTTTCATGCACATGGCTATAGGTTCCAGCTATTCAGTTTTTGTATAAAATGATGGG
>JASMME010000071.1 GCA_030748365.1 Lutibacter sp. | reverse complement strand
GCAATAAATCTGATTTCTCTTTTAATTCAAAAGCACAAACGATTCCGCACATATATTTATAAGCTTTAAATGTTTGGTGCAAATGTGGGGAAATGATTGTTTTTTATAAAGCAAAAAGAGACAATTGATTTACAATATCAACTTATTATTGCCTTTTTATGATAATATGTAATTTTATATTCGTTTTTTTAGACCATTCATTTACAATCAAAAGATGGGCTGAACGCCATGGTGCTTTTGTGAGTAGGAAAGCAGCAAGCACCTTGGACAAATTTGTCCAAGGTGCTTGCTTTAAGAAGTGATGATGACCCGTGATTAATTATTTGAAAACAGGGTCGGTTTAAAGGTGATCATCAACCAGGCCCACTGGTTGCCTGAATCTTTGTCTCCGCCTTGTAAGACTTCCATGGAATCGGTGGCATACATTCTTGAATAGCCGGCATTGCACTGGATGTCTTTGGATAGCTTATAGCCCAGGCTAAAATCTAATTCCGTACCCAGTCTGCTTTCCAATTTTTCAGTACCCCGATAGACATCGGCAGCCGAAGAAAAGAAGTGAGGCGTCATACTGGCCGAAAACTTACCTGTTTTAAAAGCCAGTGTAGCATACACATCAAGCAGCCCAACAGAACCACCGTGGTTTCCTACAAAAAAAATAATCCATCCAACCGTTGAACTTATGGTTGGTTCCATAGAGTGGTACAAATGATTTGACCTCACTACTGGTATCATTCATGTCTTTTCCTGACAAGTATTCTGTACCGAGCTTAAGACTTACTCCAGCCCTGGGCCGGAATGTCAGGTTCCCTGAAAAATAACGGGCATTCATGGTGTTTCCGGCCAATTGACCTCCCTGGTAATAGCTAGAGAAATCAGTGGTTATATTTCCAATTTTATAGTAAAGTCGGCCTCCAAAAGTTCGGGAATAGTCCACCGCCTGTTGGCCATCGTTGTCATAGTTTACACCGTTGTTTAGGAACAATAAACTCATCCCCAGCCTACCTAATTTGTGGTGGTACCAGGCATATTGAAAGTTTTTGTAGCCGGCAGCATTGCTGTACGCCACCTTGGTATTGGTTTGGGCATCAGCGTTCATGGCAAAACCCAGGTGCAGGGTTCGGTTACTGTCTAAAGTAAATTTGGCCAACATGGCATCGTGGCTCCTGCCCTGCTGTGCCCAACCTACATTGCCAAAGATACGGCTGTCGTCATAGACAATTTCTTGTCGACCGAACTTCAAAGACAGGGCAGGGCTTAGAATGGCTTCCGCCCAAGCTTCGTGAAAAGCCGTGGCTTTGTCACTGGCAGCCAGGGTACTTACGTCTCCCCATACCCGCACATTTTGCAGGGAAACCCCCATGTGTAAGTTCTCTTGGGTAAAAGCGAGGTTTAAACGGGTTCGCTGCGACACAAAACTGGCCGCTTCCTGGTCTTCAGCTAACAGGGACTTATAGCCCTGTCTGTTTTCCAGTCTCGGCCGTAGTTCTGCAGACAGGTTGACATATTGGGCACTGGCGCCAAGCGTAAAAAACAAGAGAAACAGGATAGAAATGAAATGTTTTTTCATGATTTATGGTTTAAAAAAACAACATTGAATGTATTAATAAGGTTTAATTCTTCTAACAAATTTACAGTCATCCCGGAGGATAAACAGTGACTTATATCAGCAAATAACCCTTTTTGATAGATCAAAAATTATTAAAACCATTGAATGAAAAGAGGGGCTTGGATCAGTCCCAGTCGAGAAGGCGTTGCTGGCCTTCCAGCTGTTGTATATCGGTGATATCCTGAGACATTTCGATGACTCCTCGGTAGCGTTTGTCAGCATCTCGGACGGCAAAATAGCGTATATGAATGATCCTTCCCCGGTAGTTAAACCAAAATTCGGCCACATCGCGTTCTCCTGACTTAAAGGCTTCGACTATACGCAATACCATGTCCACACTTTTGGGCGGATGACAAAAGCGTACTTCGCGACCGATAATGCCCTTGCTGCGAGGGAATACCCTTTCCTCTCCCCTGTTGTAAAAGATAACCTTGTCGTTTTCGTCAACAAAGGTGATGTCAACAGGGAGGAATTTCAGTAAGAGGTTCACCTGCTCCGGGGTCATATATCCCTCATCGTAGTGAAAGGTATTGTCGGTGGAAAAAGGGAGGTCTCGTTCTTGATGATCAGCACTGGGATGTACATAGGTCTCTGCTGAAACCGCTGGGTAAGGACTGGGTGGCTGGCTAAGCATCCAGCCGATTTCGGCATCACCTTCGTAAAAGTCTTCCCATTCCTCAGCGGACAGAAGCTCCATGGCGTTCGGGAATAAGCGCATATCTTCAATAATCAATAAACGCTTGATGCCTTCGATCAGGTAGGATAGGTTCTCCGTAATTTTCGGGAGGTTCTTAGATGCATTATGGGTTCTCAACAGGCGTAACTGGTCTCGCAGGTTGTCGTGAAAAGACCACATTCCCTGGCTGGGGCCGTTCCAGCCGTGCTTTTCCAAATAGGGAAAGAGTTGGTTCTCTTTACGTACAAAACGCTTTTCGATGGTCGACAACTGGTTGAACAGGTTAAAGTAGGTTTGGAAATCAGTATGGGGATCTGCCTCATCAAGCTCTGCAAGCAAGGATTGGATCAAAGCACTCTCTTCGTAATATACCTTAACAGGATGCCCTGAGGGCAAGCTGTTCACCGTGGGTAAAAATGATTGCATACCGCGTTTTTAAGAATTGATTGATTGTATAAGCCGGGGAAAGAGTTCAACGGTCTCCAGATCCCTGTATCCATCCAGCTTCCGGTGAAAGTCTTGCAGTTTGGCATACAGGGCCTGAAAGGAACGACAGGCTCCTTCGGGCGGACTATAGGTATTTGTTAGGGTGGCTATGTTGTCAAAGTAGGACGAAAGTTCCTTGTGAAAGAGCCGGGTATTCTGTAGTATTTTCTCCAGACTCTCCCCTGTTTCAGAGACCACAGACACCGGGGATTTTTCCTTGCTGAGCAATTGATTTAGCAAGGGAAAGAACAGCTTTTTTTCAAGGTTGTACTGATCGGTCAGTCTATCGGCCAATTCGTGGAACAAGTCACGGAGCTGATTCAGTTCCGAATGCAAAGCTCCATGAACCCTGGCTACCTTATCGGATAAGGCCAGGATTGGGGGAATGTGTTCTTGAAAATATGGGTGGTACACTGTTTCGATACGGGCTATCAGATCCGCTACCCCAGAAATAACAGGGGAGTCATCGCTGGAAAGGGTACTGGCCAGGGCGGTGATCTCTGCCTGTAACTTGTTGAGGGAAAGACCCTTTTCCTTACATACCTGCTCGAGTGTATGATGGCCTCCACAGCAAAAATCAATTTCGTATTTACTAAATACATGGGCGGCACCCACATGGGTTGCTACGGTTTCTGCCACGGTTGTATGTGGTTGGATACTCATAAATGTCTGATTGTTAAAATCCGGACAAAGGTATTAATAAAATACCATTTTATCTTTTAATTAGCTTATTAGTTTATCCAGCGAATCCTATGACTGGTGCCGGATTTTTTCATAAAGTTTGACCAGGGAGGTCAGCAGGGCTACCGGACTGGTCAGTATTTGATAGTGGTTCTGCCCAAACATCTGGGGCAAATAATATTTGGCCTGGGCTTCTACTGCCAGGGCATACGAATTAATCTGTCGCTCGTTGAGTTCGCGCAGGGCCTGTTTTACATCGTTGATTCCATACTTACCTTCATAGCGATCGTAGTCGTTGGGCTTGCCATCAGAAATTAGGACAATCCATTTGTTAGACGTGCTGCGTTCGTCGAGCAGGGTACCGGCATGTCGCAAAGCTGCCCCAATACGGGTATAGCCACTGGGCTCCACAGAACCCACCTTATACTTGGCCCGCTGCCAGTCTTCGTCAAATGCTTTGAGGGTCTGAAAGCGTGTATGGTTTCTTGTTTGGGAGTTAAAACAGTTGACTGAAAAATCAATATGGAACTCGTCCAGTATTTCTCCAAATAACACCGACACCTGTTTTTCAACATCAATCACCTTATTGCCTGCCGCATAACTATCACTGGACAAGCTGACATCTAACAGCAGCAGTATGGAGAGGTCTTTTTCCTTTTTTCGCTTGCTAAGGTATATCTTTTCAGAAGGGCTATGTCCAGAATGTACCTCGACGAACAGGTCGGTCAGGGCGTCTATATCAAACTGATCACCCTGAGCTTGTCTTCGTTGTAACTGGTATTTATTGTGAACAGTACTGAGCATTTTACGCAGTCCTGCTAGGGTAGAACGGTATTGATGCAGGGTCTTGTGATAATAATCTGGCCGTGTCTCAAGCACAACACTGGGATATACCTTGCAATGGTTTTCCCGGTAACGGCGCTTGGCATAATCCCATTCGTCATAAGATAAATAGTAGCCTTCATGCGCCTGTTCCATACATTCCGATACGGTCGCATTCTCTATAAAATCAGTCTGGTACACCGAGTGGGCTGTATCATCTACCCGTACCGTATATTTCATCTCAAGATCTTCCAGGGCGTTGGCGTGGTCTTCCAGTTCATCAGATCCGTCAAAATCCCTGAAATTACCGTCAAACGATTCGGCCGTTTCTACTTTTTCAAATTGGTGTTGTAAAACCGCATCTTCCTGCTGTTTTAGGTCGACCTGCACGGAAATGATTTCTTCAACAGCTGCTGATTTTACAAGGGTTTTTGTCAGGTCTTCTTTCTTTTTTACAGCTTGTCCCGTAGGGGTCTTCAATGATTCGTCTGCAGGGACTTCCGCTGGGTTTCGCATCCATTTTCCATAGATAAACGAACAGGCTTCCAAGTGGTCCTGCTTCGGGGCTTTGCTATAAAATGTATAGAAGGTTTGATGAAAAGCCTCGGTGACCGGAAATTGCTCAAAAAGGCCGGCACATACCCTGGGAGCTGTTTCCAGGGCTTGTTGGCGGGAGCTGAGCAGGTCGTGCTCCTGAGTATCGTTCCAGTTTAGGCCTAAATTGTGCTGAACGGACAGGTACAATACCCGGAACAGGTAAAAAGATTTGTTATCTTCTGCGGTTGGAAAATCGGACATGAGCCCAGGAAGAAAAAAACTAGTTCCCTTATACCCACCTTCACGGACGGCTTCATACAGTTCGATAGACTTTCCGGTGACCGCCCGGGCGAAGACAGTCAACTGTGGCTTCAGGTCCTTTAAAAATACGGACCGGTCCATACGCTGTTGCTTGTCTTTCCTACGTTTTTTTAGGTAATAGGCCAGTTTGGTAAACAGGTATTCATCCGGTTCAAACATTGCTTAAATCATTAGGTGACACAAATCTGTAAGGGCCTGAACAATCTCAGGGTCATCAGATAGGGGCTCCACCACCGCCACTTCTACAGACAGCCTTTTGGGAAGACCACTTTTAATCAGGGTAGCGGCATCGACCAACAAGCGCGTAGAGGCGGTTTCGGTTAAGCCGAGTTCTGTAAGGTTTCTGATCTTGGTCGCTATATTTACCAGTTTCTTGGCAATGGCCTTGTCAATGCCCGTTTCATTGCTTACAATGGCGGTTTCCGTATCGGGTGCCGGATAGTCAAAGGAAAGGGCGACAAATCGTTGTCTGGTAGAGGGTTTTAGTTCTTTAAAGCCCTTTTGGTAACCGGGGTTGAAAGAGGCGACCAACATAAAGTCTTTATGAGCCCTGACTGTTATCCCCAACTTGTCGACAAACAATTCGCGTCGGTGGTCTGTCAGGGAATGGATGGCTACAATTACGTCTGGCCTGGCTTCGGCAATCTCATCCAGGTAAATGATGGCACCTCGCTTGACAGCGGCGGTCAGCGGACCGTCGAGCCACACTGTTTCTGCTCCTTTGATAATATACCGACCGATCAGGTCAGTCGATGAGGTTTCTTCATGACAACTTATGGTGATGACCTCTGTCTTAGTCCGATGGGCCATATAAGATACAAACCGCGATTTTCCAGTGCCTGTAGGGCCTTTCAACAACAAGGGTAGTTTGTTTTTATAAGCGTGTTCGAACACCTCAACTTCTTTGTGAACCGCTTCGTAATAGGGTGCTTTCTCGTTCATGAGTTCGATTTTTTTACGGTGCTTATTATCGCTGTAATGGTTTCTTTATTGTCAACACCCAAGCCTTCTTGTTGGTGTATCAGCTCTCCTCCCGGGTCGAATACACTGATGATGTTTGAGTGTGAAAAATCAATGGGAGTAATCTGCTTGTATTTTACCGCCAGTACATTCGCAAATTCCCTTACACTTGAGGGCGTTCCCTGCAAAAAGGTCCATTGCTCCCCATCCATATAATTCTCTTCCGCAAATGCTTGTAAGCGTTCAGGGGTATCCGTTTCAGGGTCTATACTAACCATGACAAAGTGCACATCATTTACCAGGTTTTCCGGTATCTTTTTTTCTATGTTGCGCATATCAGCTACCAGCCTTGGACAGGCTGCTTTACAACTTGTATAGATCATAACCATGACCAGTGTTTTTCCTTTCAGGTCGTTCAGCGCAATGGCGGTACCCTCCTCGGTATGCCAGGTACTGGTCAGGTTAAAAATAGAGGTGTCGGACAGGTCCTCTGCTGCCACTGTGTTAGCGTGCGCATCGGACAAGACTTCTAGGTCCATCTTACAGACACCACAACTACCCGCTGAGTCAAAGGTTTTTGTGCCTTCACAGGCCATGGGGCATTGGTAAACCTGGGCTTGTTTTTTCTCAGTTTGGCAGGCTACCAGGGTCGCCAAAATAAGTGCAAAATGTATGATATACTTCATTGTTTTCATGATTGGATTATTCCTTGTCTTTTACACACCTAAAACCTAGGTTTTTCATGCCGTAGCTCGCTTTTAAACTGCCACGGATGGCATAACGCATAAAGGCAGCATAGTTCATCAGGTCTGTTGCTCCCAAAGCGGCACTTCCACAAAAGAGGTTACTGTCATTATCAACATCTTTTCGAGATTCTCCAGAGACCATCACTGAATTGAAA
>JASMME010000070.1 GCA_030748365.1 Lutibacter sp. | reverse complement strand
TTGTACCAAGGATTTATAAATTTAGGGTAAGTTATGGCTAAAAAATAGCCCTTTATTGGCTGAGAGGTCGTCGGGTTGGTCAGTATTAGTGAGTTTAGTAGTAAAAAGTGTTCAGAGATGAGGTTATTTTTTCTTTTCCCCAATCCCCCAGCTAGAAATAAAGCATGTCTTAATAAGCATTGACCTTTGTGAACAGCTTTATAAAAATCAAAGCCATCGTATCCTGGTGTGTAATTAATTAACAAGATACCTAGCTTGTTGGATCAAATCAATTATCTTTGGCCAAAAGAAAATGATGTTGACTGCCTCTGATTTTGTACCTGCAAAATACGATCTCCAAACAGTAGACACAGGCTGTGTTGCCTGGAAGTGTCCCAGTAATATTGCCCTGGTAAAATACTGGGGAAAACGAGACCCTCAGCTACCGGAAAACCCTTCCCTGAGTTTTACCCTTGATGCCTGTGCGACCGCTACCAAGCTTTCCTTTAGCAAAAGGGCCTGTCCGTCCGAATCCGTTTCTTTTAAGATCTTTTTTGAAGGGCTGGAGCAAGCCTCCTTCCGGCCCAAGATTGCTCATTTTTTTAAAAGAATCAGTGCCTACGCACCCTATCTCAACCATTTTGACCTACGCATCGATTCCCGGAATTCATTTCCCCACAGTAGCGGTATTGCCTCCTCTGCCAGTGGCTTGGGAGCGCTGGCCTTGTGTGTGATGAGCCTGGAACGTTTATTGGGCGAAGAATTAATGGCTGAAGATTACTTTTACCAAAAAGCCTCCTTCCTGGCCCGTTTGGGTTCCGGCAGTGCCTGTAGAAGTATCCGCGGATCTGTGGTTGTCTGGGGTGCAGACCCACAAATAGCAGGGAGCTCCGACCTGTTTGGCAGCCCGTTTCCCCATCGCCTACACGATTGTTTTAAGCACTTTCACGATACGATTTTGTTGGTTGACAAAGGGCAAAAACAGGTTTCCAGTACGGTCGGTCACCAGTTGATGCACGGCCATCCTTTTGCCAGTGCCCGTTTTTCACAAGCACGGGCGCACTTGACTGCCTTGTCGCAGGCGCTGAAGACCGGTGACCTAAAGGCTTTTATCCAGTTGGTTGAAAGCGAGGCTTTGAGCCTGCACGCCATGATGATGACCAGTGACCCCTCTTTTATCCTGATGAAAGCCAATACTTTACAGATCATACATAAGATCCGGGCATTTAGGGAAGCCACCGGTACGCATGTTTGTTTTACCCTGGATGCGGGTGCCAATGTACACGTCCTGTTTCCGGCTGCAGAGAAAGAGATCGTGACCCCATTTATTACCAATGAACTAATCGCCCATTGTCAGCAAAATCACTATATTTGTGACAGGCTTGGTATGGGTGCGGTGCCCTTGTCTGACACCCAGATGCTTGCTGCAGGGATTGGCCAGGGAGAAGACCCCGCCGACTGACTTGATAAAAGATAAGAAAAACAGATATGAAAGGGCCTCTTTTTTACGCCAAGATTTTGCTTTTCGGAGAGTATGGAATCATCAAGGATTCCAAAGGACTCACCATTCCCTATAACACCTACCGCGGTGCTTTGAAAAAATCGACGGAATCCACCCCGGATACCCGTTATTCCAATCAACAACTACAAGAATTTCACCAGTACCTGCACAAGTTGGAAACGGGCAAAGAATGGTTTTACCTAGACAAACTGAAGGCCGATATAGACGAGGGCATGTATTTTGATTCCAGTATTCCGCAGGGCTATGGAGTGGGCAGTTCAGGTGCCTTGGTAGCGGCTGTATACGATCAGTACGCCAAAGAAAAAATTACGGTGTTGGAAAACCTGACCAGGGACAAGCTCCTACAGCTAAAACGGATATTTTCATTGATGGAGTCTTTTTTTCACGGAAAAAGTTCCGGTTTAGACCCGCTTAATTCCTATTTGAGCATTCCCATCCTGATTCGTTCGTCGAACGACCTGGAGGCCACCGGTATCCCTGCCCAAAGGGCTGGTAAGGGAGCGGTATTTCTGCTCGATTCGGAAACCGCTGGGGAAACAGCACCCATGGTGAGCATTTTTATGAACAAGATGAAGCAAGAAGGCTTCCGAAAGATGTTACACGAAGATTTTTCTACCTATACCGATGCCTGTATCGATGACTTTTTACACGGCAACGTAACGTCTCTGTTTCGGAATGTCAAGCAATTATCCAGTCTTGTATTGGACAATTTTAAGCCGATGATTCCCAACCGCTTTCACGCTATCTGGCAGCAAGGGATTGATACCAATGACTACTATCTGAAACTTTGCGGTTCTGGTGGCGGTGGCTATATGCTCGGTTTTACCGAGGACTTTGACAAGGCCCGGGCCCGCCTAAAAAATTACAAACTGGAGCTGGTCTATCGTTTCTGATTAGGGCTTCCACGTTTTTTATATCCAAGGTCATGCATACGCCGGAAATAGTACCACCCAGCCCAAAGCGCTATCCGTTTTACCTAAAACTGGCTAGCTTATTTTCTGTGGTGAGGGCCTATAATATTTTCCTGATTGTTCTTGCGCAGTACCTGGCGTCTATCTTTATTTTTGCGGTAGAAAAACCCATGAAGCAGGTTTTGCTAGACGGCTCCCTACACTTAATTGTTCTGTCGACCATTTGTGTAATCGCCTCCGGGTATATCATCAATAATTTTTACGACCTTGAGACCGACCGGATCAACCGTCCCATCAAGTCGAAAATTGATGCCCTGGTCAGTCAGCAAGTCAGGTTGTCGATTTATTTTTTGCTCAATTTTTTGGGGGTGCTCTTTTCCTTCTTTGTATCCTGGCGTGCCGCTCTTTTCTTTGCCGTCTATATTTTTTCGATCTGGTTCTACTCTCATAAACTAAAGAAATATCCGTTGACAGGTCTTTTGTCTGCAGCGGTATTGGCCTTGTTGCCTTTTTTTGCCGTCTTTGTCTACTACCGGAATTTTTCCGAGTTGGTCTTTACCCATGCGGCCTTCCTGTTTTTTGTCCTGCTAATCAGGGAGCTGATCAAGGACCTGGAGAATCTGCAAGGTGATTTTGTGCAGAATTATCAGACCATTGCAGTGAAATACGGAGAACACTTTACCAAGCTGCTGATCACACTTATAGTGATACTTACGTGCAATCCGGTTTTTTTCCTATTGGGCTATCCGGAGGTAGGGGCCATGAAATATTATTTCTATGCCAGTATCATCACCTTGTTTGCCCTTGCGCTGGCCCTTTGGTTTAGCCGCAGCCCCAGGCAGTACTATTATCTACACCTGATACTAAAGCTACTTATCTTGCTGGGTGTGTTTAGTTTGTCGCTTACCGACCTTTCCCGAGCCACCGGTATTTTTTAAGTAAAAAATCCTGATTTTTGGTTTTTATTGCGAGAATAGCCCTACTTTTGCCGGCGAATAGCCCGTACCGATATGGGGGGATAATTCCCTGGAAAAGAGGTCCTATTGCCTGTTTTTACAAACCCATATTGCAGCGGTTACAATGACCAGATAAAGCGGGTGTTTACACGCGTTTCAATTGATTAAAAGAGAGGAATAACTAAATTATTAAACCATAAAACCTGTGAAGTCAAGAAAGGAATCGTCGGGAGGACGCACATCGAAGGGAGATAGAAAGCCGGGTAATATTACCGGGAAAAAGGGGCCAAGGCGTCCTTTTTCCGACAAAAAGAAAACCTCAGACCCGGCAGGGTCCGCGCCTAAAAAAGAGGTGTCAAACGGTATTCGTTTAAACAAGTATATCGCCAATTCTGGTGTTTGTTCACGTAGGGAGGCCGATGTGTTTATCGGGGCTGGCAGTGTTACTGTCAATGGAAAGGTCATTACTGAAATGGGTTTTAAGGTGCAAGCTGCTGATGTGGTTCGTTTTGACAATACCGCCATCAGTCCGGAAAAGAAACAGTACGTATTGCTCAATAAGCCGAAGAACTTTATCACCACCATGGATGATGACCGTGGCCGAAGAACAGTGATGGACCTGGTTGCCCATGCGACCAAAGAGCGAATTTACCCAGTAGGCAGGTTGGACAGGAATACGACCGGACTGCTCCTGTTTACCAACGATGGTGAACTCGCCAAGAAATTGACCCATCCCAAACACCGTATTCAAAAGATTTACCACGCCTCTTTGGATAAAAAGCTGGCCATGGATGACCTGCACGCCATTGCTGATGGATTTATGTTGGATGAAAGGCGGGTAATCGTCGATGAGATCTCCTATATCCAACAACAGCCCAAGTCTGAAGTAGGGGTCAAAATACATTCAGGTAGAAACCGGATCGTTCGCAGGATTTTTGAACATTTTAACTATACGGTCGTCAAGCTAGACCGGGTTATTTTTGCCGGCCTGACCAAGAAGAACCTACAGCGAGGGCATTGGCGGCATTTGACCGAACTAGAGGTCAATCGTTTAAAGATGTTGTAGGCTTTGCCTATCCTTGATTGTAGGCATTACCACAGCGGCCACTGTTTTACAGTGGCCTTTTTTATACCCAATAGTTCCTAGGTGTTTTGCAAAGCGTATAAACTGATTAATTAAAGTGTTTTTTATAATAGTTAAAGGATTGGCTCAAATTCTTAAAGTACGGTAGTTCCTGAAGTGGGTACTTTGCTGGAATAGTAATCTAAAATATAAATTATCATGAGAAAATCAGTAACCATACTGTTTTGTATGGCTTTTGTAAGTGTTGCTTTTTCACAAAAGCGCAACAATGGAAAGGTATACGACGAACATCCTGCTATTGAACTGGCAGAAAAGACCATGCAATTATTTGTAACCGCAGATCCTGCCCTGGGAGATTACCTGGCGGATGACTTTAAGGCCTATAATGGTCTGAATCCTAACAAAGATGCCGAGGGTACTTCCAAGGCCAATTTTTTAAATCAATCTGCTTGGTGGCAGAAAAATTTTGACTACCTGAGGATTGAGCGAAACGACCCGGCCTATCCGGATGCCATTGAGTACAAAAAGGGCAATACCTGGGTACAGACCTGGGAAATTCTGTATGGAGTTAGCAAGGAAACGGGTATGAAAATAGACATACCGGTACACCGCTTGTTTATGCTGAACAAGGAGGGTACAAAAGTCAAGGTGCTTATCAACTATTTCAACACCGCTCTTTTTGACAAATTGTGGGAGTCTTACGGGCCAAGAACCAATGGTACGATTTATAAAAGCCATCCCTATATCAGTGTTGTTAGAAAGATGGCGTCAGCCCAGGAAAATAATGATATGGAGGGGGTGTATGCTCATTTTACCGACAATGCCCGACTGTACGATATCAATTTGCCCCATGGCGAATATGAATCAGTGGAAGCTTCTAAGGAAGGCTGGAAAGCGTTTAGGCAATCATTCGATATCCAAAGTATCGATGAATGGGGTTACCCTGATTACCTAGAATATGAACAAGACCAATCCAAAGTAGTTCTTTCCTGGTGGAAAGCCACGGTAAAACGCAAGGCAGACGGTAAGGTTATCAAACTTCATATACACAACTCCCACACCTTTAATGACGAAGGAAAGATCACGCGTTCTGTCGCTTATTACGATGCTGGTAAGTTAGAAGAATAAGGCCAATAGTCAGGCGTGATGACAAGCCACACTTACCAGGCTGAACCCAGCCGATATGGTAGGCAGTGAACCTTATCAAGTCAAATAAGTAACCAAAAAATCAACAAAATGAAGAAAAAAAATAGCCCATTTTTGCCGCTGTATTATTTGTTCTTAGTACTGATAATGGCAGCCTTCACAACTTCTTGTGAAGAAATTACCAACAGACCGGCCCAAAAACCCCTGACGGTCATTGACTGGCCGGAAACCCCCATGCCTTTATGGGAAGTAATCTTGTTAAAGCCCAAAACGGAATCTATTGAAGCCTTTGTAGCCAATGTAAAGGCACACAATGAAAAGTACCACCAGGTGGAAGGTATGAGCACCACCCTGCGTTACTATTCTTCTGGGAAACACGCTGGATTTTATTCCTGGGCGGAAGGACCGATGCAGATGGATTATCTCGATAATAAAGAAATGTTGGAAGGTCATCAGGAAGACTGGATGAACAATGTGATGCCTTTGGTGGCTGAAGAAGGACCAGCCAATATGTACCGCTTTATTACGCCCCTTTCCAATATGACGATAGACCCGAGCAGCAATCCTTCCAAGATTTTGGAGGTACAGCAGTTTTCTGTTAAAAAAGGCTCCAGGAAAACGGTGAATGATTTACTGAATAACTACCGTCATGCAGCCCAATTTCCGGTGCCTTATGCCGTAATTGTTCCTACCCAGGACAACGGAGACCACGTAGACTTTGCCCTGGTCTGGCATTATGACTCTTTTGGCGCCATGGATGGTGCCTGGGAGGGCTACAGTGCCAATAAGATGCTGGATAGTGTCTATGGCAAGCGGGTCCGCAAAAAGATGTGGGATGACTGGCAGGAAAACGTGACCCTTGTAGGAAGCTATGTTGCCCAGTCTGTCGACTAAATATTTCCTCTTATGATCCATTAAACCCGTACCTATGGTGCGGGTTTTTATTTGTAGCAAGGTCGTGAAATGGCTTTTTCAAGCCCTTATTTTGACCCTTCTCTGTAAGTATTTACAGATCGATAATTAGGGTTGCAAAAAATTAATTTTAGACGCGTCTAAAAATATAAAAAGCGCTATATTTGTACTCGATTTGTAGGCTGTTTGGGCGGGAATCCATGGTAGGGTATAATCCGATTATTAGCAATTCTGTCCAGCACACATAAGTGTAATTTATAGCTGATTTTATCTTCATAATGAAAAATATATACAGGTTTTACGCCCTTTTACTGTTTCCACTGGGTCTTACCGCGCAACATTTTGTGACAGGCAAGGTGGTCGATAACGGATTGCCACTAGAAGGTGCTTCGGTCTATTTTCAGGAACTGAGCCTGGGTACCATTACCGATGAAAAAGGTACATTTAAAATGGCTGTTGATCACGCAGCAAAGTATGAATTGACGGTTTCTTTTACCGGTTACCAACCGGTAAAAATACCAGTAGATCTGGCC
>JASMME010000006.1:8910-20301 GCA_030748365.1 Lutibacter sp. | reverse complement strand
CGGTGATGTCTACAAAAGAGGTGGAAATATTGAATTTTGGACTGAAGTTTTTTAAGAAAGCATAGGTGCCGCCGTAGATGGTCCTACTCGAAATTATGTGGTCTCCCGCTCCACAGAGCTGTAACAGTACCGAGGTGATGGCCCCCATACCCGATCCGGCAACATTGGCCGTTTCGGTGAACTCCATGGCGGCCAGGGCTTCCCCGAGGTACAGATTGCTCGGGCTGGTATGCCTCGAATAGAGGTAACAGCCTTCTGAATGCCCTTCAAAGGTATCCAACATGGTTTTTGCGTGTAAAAAAGTATAGGTGGCAGAATCGGAAATAGAAGGGTTTACCCCGCCGAATTCTCCAAAATATTGTAGGTCCTGAATCTTGTTGGCTGCTTGCTTACTCATGAGATTTAATTTTTTTATAAAAATAAGCCAAAACAAGTAACTGTGCTGTTAAAATGTGCTTTAACAGTATAGAATGCCAAATAATTAGATTTACGCAGTAAAAATTCCTTATTTATTTCCTATATTTACCTGTTGATAGAAAAATATACTAAGAGATGCTAGCCCTAGACCCTATAGACCGACGTATTGTAATGCTGTTGCAGGAAGATGCTAAAATGAATGTCAAGGCCATTGCCCTAAAGGTAGGTTTGACCAGCACCCCTACCTATGACCGGATCAAACGGCTAGAAAAAGCGGGAATTATTCGCCGTTATACGGCAGAAATCAACCGGGAAAAAGCCGGATTGGGCCTCCTTGTTTTTTGCCAAGTCACCCTACAGGCACACTCCAGGCAGCACATCCGTCAATTTGAAAAGGCCGTACAGGAGATTGTGGAGGTCATCGGTTGCTTTCACATCGCTGGTAATTTCGATTACCTGCTAAAGATTGTAGTGCCCAATATACAGGCCTATCAATCCTTGCTGACCCACAAGCTGTCCGTACTGGAATCGGTGGCTACTGTACAGAGCAACCTGGTGATGAGCGCTGTCAAGGAACACACAGTCCTGCACATGCCCGATTAAGGCCTTGTCAAAGCCTTTTTACAGGCTCTTGTCTATGCAAATCTTTTATTTTTTACGCGCAAGTATGTTTACCTGCAGGTCAAAATCGTCGTTGATAAACTTGTCTTTGAGATTGTCAAAAAAGGAAGTTGACTTATAGGTGATGTTGAAATCAGTTCGGTTGATTTGGAAGGTCTCGCTGGCCAGTATGACGCTGTCTTCTTTTACGAGAACTGTTGCTGGGAAGGTGACCGCTTTCTGGATGCCTTTGATGGTAAAAGTCCCTGTGATCACGGCCTTGCTTCCTGTTTGCTGGCAGGTACTGATTTCAAAAGTAGCCATCGGAAATTCGCTTACGCCAAAGAAATCCTCACTTTTCAGGTGTCCTTCCAGGCGTTGGCTGCCATCTGCATCTTTGATACTGGTCATATCCGCTGTAAATTGACCACCGATCAACGCTGCGCCGTCCATCTCAAGACTCCCGGAGACAAATGAGACGGTTCCCTGGTGAGATCCGGTAGGTTTATGACCCTGCCAATGGATATTTGATTCGGCTGGGTCCAGTATATAGTCAGCATTTGTCAGGGGCGCTTTTACAAACGAGAGGCTGATCAAGGCAAGGGCAAGTACTAGGATGGTTCTTTTTTCCATGGTTCGTTTTTTGATGGTTTTTGATGAGATGTAAAACTATAAAATTCGTTTGTTGGCTCCGGGTTTTAAGTCCTGTTTTAAGGAATTTTTAACATATGACCATTTCCAGTTGGTTCAGTCAGGCTGCTTGCTGTCCAAGAGAATGGTTACCGGGCCGTCATTTAGCAGGGACACCTCCATCATGGCGCCAAAGACGCCCGTTCCTACACTGTTGCCCAGTTGTTGCTCAAATTCGCTGATAAATTGCCTGTACAGGGGCTTGGCCATTTCGGGCCTGGCGGCCTTTATATAGGAAGGCCTGTGTCCTTTTCGGGTACTGGCACAGAGGGTGAACTGACTGACGATTAGGGCCTCACCACCGGTCTCTAACAATGAGCGGTTCATCTGACCGTCGGCATCGTTAAAGATTCGCAGGTGTACGATTTTACGAACCAGCCATGGGATTGCCTCCGGGCCGTCATCTTTTTCAATACCCAGCAATACCAACAGCCCAGGTCCTATATGGCTACAGGTCTTTTGCTTAACACTTACGGAGGCCTTTGACACCCTTTGTATGACTGCTTTCATAGATGCTATTATATTTAAGAGACTGGTTTTTTGTGCTTAACCGGCATAGGGGTCCACCCGGTAAGTCTCTTCTTCCCCTGCAATGATTTGCCGGTAACTCTGGTACCTGGAAGGCGCAATTGCCCCCTTCTCCAAGGCCGTTTTTACGGCACATTTGGGTTCGTTGATATGCAGGCAGTTATTAAATTTACAACTGGATTTTAAACGGAAGAATTCGGGGAAATAATCCGTAACCTCCTCTGGTACCAGGTCGACCAGGCCAAAGCCTTTGATACCGGGGGTATCGATGATAAATCCGCCGAAGTCCAGCGGGAACATCTCTGCAAAGGTGGTGGTATGCTGTCCCAATTGATGCCCTTTTGAAAGGCTGGCGGTCTTTAGTTTTAATGCGGGCACCAAGGCATTGATCAGGGTGCTTTTTCCAACGCCCGAATGTCCGGAAAACAAGGTGGTTTTTCCCTGCATTTTTTCCTTTACCCTCGTCAGGTTGGTCTGTTCGGTGGCAGAGATATCCAGGCACTCATAGCCGATATCAGTATAGGTTTTCTTTAAGGCTTGTTGCTTGTCCAGCAGGGCGGCAGTGCATTGGTCAATTTTGTTGAACAGCAAGACTACCGGGATGCTGTAGGCCTCGGCCGAAGCCAGAAAACGGTCGATAAAACCCGGGAAAGTCTGTGGACGCTCTAGGGTCACCAGTAAAAAGGCAGTATCGATGTTTGCTGCGATGATATGGGTTTGTTTGGATAGGTTGACCGACTTGCGGATGATGTAATTCTTCCGTTCACAAATGGTGTCAATCAGGCCGGTTTTCTTGCCGGCTTCCATTTCAAAATTCACCTGGTCACCCACAGCCACCGGATTGGTGCTCTTGATTCCTTCAATCCGAAAACGCCCTTTTAAGCGGCAATCGATCAGGCGCTGGTCTTCCCCAAAAACCGTGTACCAACTCCCAGTAGATTTGGTGACCGTTCCTTTCATCTTGTTGTTTGTACCATGTTTTTTATATCTAAAGGCCTGTGCCGGCTAGCTTTGCCTAAGAGTAGGGAAGTGGCTGGCCTGCCTATGGCGCAAAGATACTTTAAATGTCTGCAACAAAAAATTTTTTACCCAAACGATCCAAAGCCCGTGAAGGGCTTTGGGAGCCCACAAAGCTGCGGGCCATGTTCCTTACAGCGATGGCCTAGCTTACGGTATGCTGAATTTTAATAGACTCAACGTGAATGGCCTTAAAGATTTCTGCCACAAACTCCTTGCTCAATCCGTTTTTTTCACCTTGTTCAATCATGGAGTCTAAGATTGTTGACCAACGGCCACTTTGTAGGATGGCTACGTTTTCTTCCCGCTTTAAGACACCGATTTGTTCTGAGATCCGCATACGGTCCTTCAACAGGTTGATCAGCTGTCCGTCTAGTAGGTCCAGTTCTTTTCTAAACAGGTTTATTTTGTGTTGAAAAGCCTCTTTAGAACTACTTTTTTGACGTATTTTCAGGTCGCGAGTGATCTGGTCGAGTTGTGCCGGGGTAATCTGTTGTTTGGCATCACTCCAGGCATTGTCCGGATCGATATGGGTTTCGATCATAAAGCCATCATAGTTCAGGTCCAGGGCCGTTTGTGACACATCCAAGATGGTGTCCCTGCGTCCGCAGATATGGGAAGGATCCAGGATCAGTGGCAGGTTGGGAAATTCCTTCTTGAGTTCGATGGCGATATGCCACTTGGGTTTGTTCCGGTAATGCAGGGTATTGTAGGCAGAAAAGCCACGGTGAATGACCCCCAGTTGGGAAACCCCAGCTGTTTGAAGCCTTTCTACGCCCCCCAACCAAAGGGCCAGGTCTGGATTGACAGGGTTTTTGACCAAGACGGGTTTGTCAACCCCTTTAAGTGCCTCGGCAATTTCCTGGACTACAAAAGGATTTACGGTGGTTCTGGCACCAATCCAAAGGATGTCTATCCCGTATTTGAGGGCCGTTTCCACGTGTTCCGCATTGCCGACTTCAGTGGTGACCTTCATACCGGTTTCCTCGCGGACACGCTGCAACCAGGGCAGCCCTTTTTCACCCACCCCTTCAAATCCGCCGGGGCGCGTACGTGGCTTCCAGATCCCTGCGCGAAACACATTGCAATCGGTTTCTTTTAGTAAATGGGCCGTTTGTAATACCTGTTCCTCCGTCTCCGCACTACAGGGGCCGGCAATCACCAGGGGGTGTGAGAGGCCAAAATCATCCAGCCATTGTCTGTGCTCTTTTGTAATTTTCATGTTATCCTTCTTTTTAGTTGATATAAATGATTTTGTTATTTTATGTGTCTTGTTGGATCCCTTTTAAAACCGTTTTGATATAGTTGGTATCGTCCATCGTTTGGGTCAGTTGGTCCTTGTCTCCGTTTTCAATATGGCTTTTAAAAGCGCTCAGATTTTTGATATATTCCTCCAGTGATTTTACGATATTCTCCCTGTTTTGTATAAAAATAGGGGTCCAGGTCTGGGCGGCACTTTTGGCCAGCCGGACCGTTGAGGCGAAACCAGTACTGGCCATGTCGAAAATCGCCTGTTCATTCTTTTCGATTTCCAGTACGGTTTTTCCCAGCATAAATGAGCTGACATGCGACAGGTGGGATACGTAGGCAATGTGCCGGTCGTGTTCTACCGGATCCATCATTTTGATCCGCATTTTCAGTGTCTTAAACAGGCTGATGGCCTTGTCCAGGATTCGCCAGTCTGCTTTGTCCGCTTCACAGAGAATGCTGACTTTATCGTCGAACAGTGTTGTAATGGCGGCTTCCGGACCGGAGAATTCGGTACCTGCCAGGGGGTGTGCCGCTACAAAATTTGCCCGTTTGGAATGCTTTTCCAGGGCCTGGCAGATAGGGGCCTTGACCGATCCCACATCCATGACCAGTGTTTCTCCCGAAACCCGGTCCAGTACCTCTGCACTGAGGGCTGCGATTTTGTCTACCGGTACAGCGATGAGTACCACCGAGGCATCGGCCACGTCCGACAGGGTGCCTTCCTGGTCGATGATGCCCAGTGCCAGCGCTTTTTTAAGGTGTTCAGGGTCTTTGTCAAGTCCGTAGACCTTAAAAGCCCCTCTTTTCTTTAAGTCCAGGGCCATGGAGCCTCCAATGAGTCCAAGCCCGATAATTACCAATTTTTCCATAGTCATATATTGCGTGTTTGTAAGCGATTTTCTACTTCTGATAAGTCCGCTTCCGAGATACAGAGGGAGGCCCTGATATATGACTCGCCCATCGTACCAAAGATGCTACCTGGTGTGATAAATACTGATTTTTCGTACAACAAGGCATCGCTAAAAGGGATGGCTTTTTTCCCTTCAGGCAACCGTCCCCAGACAAACAATCCGCCCCGGTTCTTTGCGTAGGTGCATTGTAGCCTGTCCATAATCTTCCAGACCAGTGCACGACGCCTTGCGTAGGTAGCATTCAGTTCTTTAAACCAGCTTTTTGGGCTCTCCAGGGCAGCGATGGCCCCGTGTTGTATGCCCAGGAACATACCCGAATCCATATTGCTTTTTACCTGTAGGATGGCCTGGATGATTTGGGCGTTCCCAGCCACCATTCCTACCCGCCAACCGGCCATGTTAAAAGTTTTGCTCAGTGAGTTCAGTTCGATGGCCACTCCGTCGGCACCCGGTACTGATAAAATGCTTTCTGGATGGTCTTGCAGGACGAAGCTGTAAGGGTTGTCATTGACCAACAGGATTTTGTGCCGCCTGGCAAAATTGATCAAGGCCTTGAAATCCTCTTCGGAAGCGGCTGCCCCAGTGGGCATATGCGGATAGTTTAGCCACATCAATCTTACCTTGCTCAGGTCTTGTTTCTCCAGGGCTTCCAGGTCGGGTAGCCAGTTGTTGCTTGCGCGCAGTTCGTAGCACAGGGCTTTTGCGCCTACCAACTCGGTTACCGAGGCATAGGTCGGATAGCCAGGATTGGGAATGAGCACACTGTCTCCCGGATTTACAAAGGCCATGGAAATATGCATGATGCCTTCTTTGGAGCCCATCAGGGGCAGTACCTCACTGTCTGGGCAGAGTTTGAGGCCATAGTGTTGATGGTAGAAAGCGGCCATGGCACTTCTCAATGGTGGAATTCCCTGGTAGCTTTGGTACTGGTGCGCCCCTTTTTGCCGGGCTGTGTGCTCCAATGCTTCAACCACCGCTGCCGGCGGTGGCAGGTCAGGGCTGCCTATGGCCATATTGATGATGGGCTTGCCTTGTTTGCGCAGGGCCGCCACTTCCCTCAATTTCTTGGAGAAATAGTATTCAGTAACGTTGTGTAGTCTGTCGGCCTTTGGAATCATCTGCGTTGTTTTTTGGTATATTCTCCTAATATTTTCAGGCTGGATACCTTGGTTTTTACCTCCTCAATGGCATGGTAATAATCCGCATAGCTGCTAAAGATAAAATCCGCAAAAAAAGCGTATTTCCAGGGGGTATCTATGATGGGCATCGATTGGATCTTCGACAGGTTGAGTTGGTGTTTCGACAGGATGGTCAAGATTTCAGCCAGGCTACCTGTATCATGGCTCGCCACAAATTTGATGGAAGCTTTGTTGGCAGACACCACCTTACTGTTCCCGGTTTTTGTAACGATAAAAAAGCGGGTCGCATTGTTTTTGATGGTTTGTATTTCGGTGGCCAGTATTTCCAGGTCGTAGATATCAGCGGCCAAGTCGCTGGCAATGGCTCCCACTCCGGTGAGCTGCTGCTCATGGATCCGCCTAGCAACACTTGCAGTGTCCTTATCTTCTATCAGCCTGATATGTGGGTGTTCTTTAAAAAAGTGATGGCATTGTAGCAGGGCCATCGGGTGCGAATACACTTCTTTGATCTCAGTAATTTTCTGCCCTTTTAGGGCCATCAGGTGGTGGTGGATTGGCAGGTAGTGTTCCCCGCAAATGGTCAGTTTGTGCGCATCGATCAGCGCGTAATTTGGCAGGAGCGCTCCGGCGATGGAATTTTCAATGGCCATGATCATCACGCTGTCCTTGTCTGCTTCCAGTACCGCGGGCATTTCACTAAATGACAAGCATTCCACCAGGTCAATATTCTTTCCAAAATACTGCTCGGCGACAATGTGGTGAAACGAACCCCTGACTCCTTGTATGGCTACTTTCATGGTATTTTTGACTAAAAAAAAAGCCTCGATTTTATCGAGACTCTTGTATTATTTTTTACACATAACAAACGAAAGCCTCAACCCTTATCCATAAAATAAAAGTAAAAATAAAAGCTGTTAAACGTGCTATGGTTATTCATAAATTGCTAAAATCAGTGACAAATCTATACATTAATTTCAAATATACCATAATTTTTAAAGTAAAATTAAAATTCTTGTTTATTTGATAATGGAATCCCGCGCTAGGGTGATTATCCTCAATAAAAGTAAGTATACAATGAATTATTATTAAAGAAAACGGGCGAGGTACACAGCTCTTATACAGATCAAATCTGCTGGTGCAGGGCGGTCAAACAGGCTTGCCTATAAGCGGATTCTCTCCTAGGTGCCTCTCGTCTAAAATTGTATATTTGTATGAAGTAAAAAGGCGTTGCTGCAGGTTCACCCTGACAGCTAAGGTGGTGAAACCTGTGTTTGTTTTTAAAAGTACTGCCCTGTAAACACCCAGGGGTATACCCGGTTTCCCGCTGTAACCTAACCCCGTGATAAGGCCGTTAGCTAGCCAACAATCATAGTTTAAACAGATGAAACACACCTGCTTTTTGTTCTTTTTTCTCGGCTGCCTGTCTGTCTTTGCCCAAGAGCGCAATACGACCTATTACCAGGTTTCCTTGGAGACAGGCTTTAGCGACCAGAATACCCTGCCTTTTTGGATGACGGCCAACCGTTACGGAATGCTGCCCAGTACCGACTACCTATCGTTGCACACTGCCCTGGGAAAGCCTTTTTCACAAGAGGCCGACGGTTTGCAAACTGCATACAAGGTTGCGGTCAGTAGTTTTTATGCCAACCGAAAAAAGGTGCTTATCGATGAGTTATACCTAAGCCTTCGTTATCGGGATCTGCAGTTGGACTTGGGTAGCAAGCACCCGGCTCTTTTTGGGGAGGGGCTTTCCTCTTCCAATGGCAATATTGTCCATTCGAACCATGCCCGTTCTTTTCCAGGCTATCGGATTTCTCTGACACGATATATACCCCTGCCTTTTGCCAAAAAATGGCTTTCTTTTAAGGGATATTACGGAGATTTTCTACTCAATGATCCCCGGGTGGTTCACCATACCCGATTGCACAGCAAGGGCCTATTTTTAAAATCAGTTATCAGTCCGCGGCTTCAGTTTACAATTGGGCTCAACCACTATGTACAATGGGCGGGAACTTCTCCTGTAGCAGGAAGACAGCCTGCTGGCTTCAGCGATTACCTAAGGGTTATAAGCGGTAGTGCCGGAAGTGATAATGCCCTTCCTGGTGAACAAGCGAATGTGCTCGGAAATCAACTGGGGGCTTATCACCTGCAGTTCGATTTTGCCGGGGAGTACTATGATGCTTCCTTTTACCATTCCCATCTTTTTGAAGATGCTTCCGGTAGGGAGCTGCAAAACTGGAAAGACGGTTTATACGGCTTGTTCCTAGACTTTAAAGAGCCGGGAGCCCTCCTAAGTCATTTGCTGGCGGAATTTACCCATACCCGCCATGCCAGTGGGATTGGGCCAGGGGAGTTTTTCGATGAAAATGGGGTATGGCAGGCATCGAGGCATATGGATAATTATTTCAATAGTTGGTTGTACCAGTCTGGCTGGACCTATTTCGGGAACAGCATTGGCTCCCCTTATTTTACGACCCGGCCAGTGGACGAGGACGGTATTACCCGGGGTATCATCCTGGGCGATAACCGCTTTATTGCAGTGAACCTGGGAGCCAAGGGCGCTGTTGGGGGATTTTTCTATACCGCCTTGTTGAGTTATTCAGAATACACTGGTTGGTTTTACGAGGAATACGACCCCAGGCCCACCCAGTTTTCTGGCCTGATCAGCCTGCTGTTCCGACAGCCCAAAGGGTGGCCCTTTGACCTGGTATTGGGCGCTTCTTTTGACAGGGGAACCTACCGAAAGGAGGCGCTTGGCGGTTTTATTAAAATTGTGAAAAAGGGCTATTTCTAAGAAAAAAATCAGGGCGTAGTACTTGCTATTTAAAGGCCCTGACAATAGGCCTTTTTTTCTTCTCAGGACTGAGCTGATTTTTAATTTTCTTGAAGGTGCCCATTAGGATGACAAAAACAAGGGCATATGAAACCATTAGTTGGAAACTGTCCAATAGGGTGGAAAGAAAAATGATAAGCCCTGCCACGAGCACGTTTATCATGCCTAGCAAGATACTTGCTTGGATATGAGAGAGCCCAGTGTTGACCAAGACATGGTGAATGTGGTTGCGATCTGCGGAAAAAGGACTCCTGCCTTCTTTAAGGCGTATATACATTGCGCGTACCGTGTCGAGCAAGGGGATGATTAATACCGCTGCAATAATAACCAGCTTGTTTTCCGCTTTGATAGAAAATACCGCTCCCATTGCCACCGGCTCAATCGTTAGAAATTTAAGGGTCATCAGCCCGATACAGAATCCAATAATCAGCGATCCGGTATCACCCATAAAAATTTTTTGCTTGCTCGATATATTAAAACGGAGAAAGGCCAGTAACATAGCGATCAATGCGATGTTTAGCAGAAAATAAAAATCCCATGATGTCTGATAAAAGAACCAGGCAAAAAATCCAAAAATAATGATTCCTACCACAGCGGACAGCCCGTCAATGCCGTCAATCAGGTTGAAGGCGTTGATAATTGTCAGTAGTAGCAAGTAGATAAAGAGGTAGGAGATTATTGGGTAAATACCGTTGACCCCTAAAAAACCATCCAGGCTATAGACTTCCATACAGCTACAGAACAGGATAAAGGAGCAGGCAAGCAATTCGCCGAGTAACTTGAGCCTGGGAGTGGTGGAGACCAGGTCGTCCCTAAGCCCTATAAAAAAGATGACGCTCAGCGCCGCGATAAAATGCAGGGCAATATCTTCTGACTCCCAGTGGGCAGCAGCAAAAACGATCAGTACCAATACCAGGTAGAAGGCGATTCCACCCATGGTAGGGGTTGAAGCTGTGTGGGCACTTCGGTGGTTGGGTTGATCCACCAACCCGTGCAGGTTTACAATGTGGGCGATTCGTGGAATGAGTAGGTAAGTGAGGGTAAAGGCAATCAGTGCGATCAGCGGCCATACATAGCTGGCATTACTGAATATTTCGGTAATTACAGTCATAATCTCTTTCAATTTTTTGTACGAATATACAAATATTTAACAAACCTATGCGTCTTTCATTGTTCAAGACTGACATCAGTTACTGTGTACAAAATAAACAAATAAAACAATGCCAAACATCACCGAAAACCGTGACGGGCTGCTTTCACCGAAAACCGTTACAACAGTTGCAATATTGGGAAAACATAAGCCAAACGTTCCGTTGCTAACAATATTGTATTCGTTTCTTTTTGTAGCGGCACATAGCCTAAAGTTAAGAAAAAATTACCATACTTCCATATCACTGTTGTTTTAAGTGCAAAAAACAATGCCATAAATCAATGCCAGTATTGGGAAGACTTGGGTAGCTTGTATAAAAAAAGCGGACATAATAGTCCGCTTTTTTCTATGGATGTTTAGGATTTATCTAGTCGGTTACAAAGTGCCATACCTGTCCTTGGGTCTCTCCACCGTTCCCGTCTTTTACCACAACCCGCCAGTAGTAGTTTGTGGTGGTAGTTAGGTCGAGGGTATGGGTTTTCTCAGCTTGGTTTTCAGCAACCTTGGTAGCTGGAGGATCCACTGTATCAACATATACGTCATAGGTCAGGCTGTCACCATCCACATCTGAGGCATTCCACTCCAGGGTGGTGGTCGCATTCTGTTCTATAGCACCCAATGAGGGGCTTACCAGTTCCGGAGAGAATGGCAGGTGGTTAATATCGGGGTCTCCCTGGGTAAAAAATTGATAGGCCGCTGTATAGGCTGTCTCATTGCCGTTGATGTCAAAGGCCTTCACCCGCCAGTAATAGAAAACACCCTTGTCTAGGTAGACCGGTGTGCTGTTGACACTCAGGTTGTCCTTTGTTTGGACAATTTGGCTAAAGGCGGCATCGGTAGCTACCTGCAACTGGT
>JASMME010000006.1:0-8900 GCA_030748365.1 Lutibacter sp. | reverse complement strand
ACTGGTATTTTACCAGGTCTCCTTCAGGATCAGTGACAGGACTCCACTCAAAAGCAACTGAATTATCAATACAAAGTGCATTGTTTTGAGGATTCATCAAATTGGGTAAAGACGGTGGTTGGTTGACGGGGCTGCCATCACTGCCTCCACATGACCAGAGTAGGCAACAGATAGCCAATATACTAAGACACTTATTCATTTTTTTTTAGTTTTTTATAATTTGTAGAAAATAGGTCTCCTTTGCAAGGAGGTGGGCAAGGTACAAACTTTTGGGAAGATTTTCAATATGTAGACTTATTTTACCCTGCACTATTTTCACTACACGGCTTTGCACCAAGACTCCCTGGCTAGTAAAAATTTGTACGACTACTTCCGTTTCCTCTGAGGGAATTTCTAGGTGAATCAAACCACTGGTGGGGTTTGGATAGGCAACTATTTCACGGAGAGGGCCTACGGTGCTGGACAACACGCCCTCGCAGGTTTTGCTGGAACGAACTTCTACCAGGTCACCCTGTTGTACGTCGATGTCCATATTTTGCAAGTTGGTCGATTTTTTTTGCACCCCGTTGACAGCTATCGTAAAGGGGGGCGTACCACTCTCAATATCAATGGTCATATGCCCAGCACTGAGTCTGGTTTTACCAGCTAGGCTACTCCCTGCTTCAATCTCAAAGCGGAAGCACTGTTCATAGTCTTCATCGGATACCCCGATACAGCAATCATAGGTGCCAGGTGCCAGGTTAGAAAGGGTGATGCTGGTTGAAAAATAATGATTGATTCCATTGATTGTGGCCACATAATCATGGCTTTCGTTGGCTGTGATTACCAGTTGTCCGTTGCCGATACCAGCGCAACTTTCTCCGGTGGCTTCTAGGCTAAAGTTATTTTCCGGCAGACGAAATACCGGACAGCCCGTACTGTTGACACTGGTCCCTTCCATCGTATTCGGACACAGGTCTTCGGTATCGACCACCCCGTCGTGGTCACTGTCATCAGTACTGCTGCCGCCCCGTGGGTCCAACAGCCTTTGATTGGCATAGAGTCGGTATTCACCGGGAAGCAGGCTGATGCTAAGGTGCTGTTGAACGTGTAGACCTGGCACCAGGCGGCGGCTTTGCCATCAGTTTGAAAGCCTTGAATTAGTTTTAGACAAAGAAAAAGCTTTTTTAAGCGTTTTTTTAACCCGCCTATAGGCCATAGATGCCTAAAGCAAGATTTTAAGAACGGACAATGCCCTTATAAACGGTATAAAGGCTGCTGTAAAAAGCAGCCTTTTTTAGGGGCAAATGGCGAAATCGTTTTAGTGAATAAAGGGCTGATTGGTAGGAAAAAAAGCCATTTCAGATTAATTTTGATACCTAATTTATAAGTATGAATGAACCTATTAAAAAAATAGCAGTCCTTACTTCAGGGGGTGATGCCCCTGGAATGAATGCCGCTATTCGTGCGGTGGTAAGGGCTTGTACCTATTATCGGATCGATTGTCTGGGTATATACAGGGGCTACCAGGGCTTGATCGAGGGCGATTTCAAACCATTTACAGCCAGGGAGGTAAGTAATATTATCAACAAAGGAGGTACCGTATTGCAATCGGCCCGTTCCGAAGAATTCAAGACCCTGGAAGGCCGGCAAAAGGCTTTTGAGAATTTGAAGGAAGCAGGGGTTGGTGGCTTGGTGATTATCGGTGGTGACGGAACGTTTACCGGTGGCTTAAAATTTATTGAAGAGTTCAATTTCCCCATCGTGGGCATTCCCGGAACCATTGACAATGATATCTATGGGACCGATAAGACCATTGGCTATGATACGGCCCTGAATACGGTGGTAGAAGCCATTGACAAGATCCGTGATACTGCCAGTTCACACAACCGTTTGTTTTTTATAGAAGTCATGGGGCGCGACGCTGGTTTTATTGCCCTGAATACTGGTATTGGTGCTGGTGCAGAAGAAATACTGATTCCCGAAAAGAACCTGGGCTTAGACCGCCTGGAAGAGTCTTTAAAAGTGAGCAAGAAAAGTGGTAAGTCATCGAGTATTGTGGTGGTGTCAGAGGGAGATAAAATTGGCAAGAACGTATTTGAACTGGCCGATTATATAAAGGAGAAATATCCTTTCTACGATATCAGGGTATCTGTATTGGGCCATATGCAGCGCGGTGGATCACCGAGTTGTTACGACCGCGTACTGGCAAGCAGGCTGGGTGTGGCAGCCGTAGAAACCCTCTTAGACCGTTCTACAGGCGTCATGGTGGGTGTCACCAACAATCAGGTGAGCACTGTTGGCTTAAACAAAGCCATCAAGATGAACAACGATATCAACATAGAATTGCTTAAAGTCGCTGAAATTACTTCAGTATAAAATCGCATAATTAATTAATACAACAACAATGTCAACAATTAAAATTGGAATTAACGGGTTTGGAAGGATCGGTAGAATTGCCTTTAGGGTAGCTGTAAGCCGACCCAATGTAGAAGTAGTAGGGATCAATGACCTGCTGGCGGTGGATCACCTGGCGTATCTTTTGAAATACGATTCTGTTCACGGACAATTTGATGGGGAGATAGAAGTAAGGAACGGCAACCTTGTCGTGAATGGTAACGAGATCAGGGTAACTGCGGAACGCAATCCTGAAGACCTTAAATGGGATGCTGTAGCTGCCGACGTGGTGCTAGACTGTACGGGGATTTTTACCACCTTGGAAGGTGCTCAAAAACACCTTACTGCCGGTGCTAAGAAAGTGGCAATCTCTGCCCCTTCTGCCGATGCCCCGATGTTTGTAATGGGGGTTAATCACAAGAAGATTACCGCTGCTGATACCATAGTATCAAACGCTTCCTGTACCACGAACTGCTTAGCGCCCCTGGCAAAGGTTATCCATGATAAATTTGGCATAGTAGAGGGCTTGATGACCACAGTACACGCCGCCACTGCTACCCAGTTTACCGTAGACGGCCCGTCTAAAAAGGATTTCAGATTGGGGCGTGCCTCTCTAAATAATATTGTGCCTGCTTCCACCGGTGCCGCCAAGGCCGTTGGCAAAGTGATTCCTGAATTGAATGGAAAACTCACCGGTATGGCCTTCCGGGTACCTACCGTTGATGTGTCGGTGGTTGATCTTACCTGCCGATTGGAAAAAAGTGCCTCTTTTGAAGCTGTAAAAGCAGCCCTAAAAGATGCCGCTGAAAACGAATTAAAAGGTGTGTTGGGCTATACCGAAGAAGGTGTGGTTTCACAGGATTTTGTCTCTGAGCCCAAAACAAGCACCTTTGATGCCAATGCGAGTATTGGCCTAAACGATAATTTTGTTAAATTAGTGTCGTGGTATGACAATGAATTCGGTTACTCAACCAAGCTGGTTGACTTGGCTGAATACATCCATGCAGTGAACTAATTTAATAGAAATCCTATGATTTTAATAGCAGATGGAGGCTCTACAAAGGCTGACTGGATATTGCTTGACAAAGCAGGCAAACAGGTACTAAAAACACGGACCGAAGGCTTGAATCCTGCGGTGTGTGAAGCGGCCTTGTTACAGACCCGTATAGCAGAAAATCTGGAACTGGCTACCTGTAAAGAAAAAGTGACCGAACTGTATTTTTATGGAGCTGGCTGTGGTACTGAAAAACCAGCCGCCGCCCTCAAGGCCATCTTTGAGGCTTATTTTAGCCAGGCTTCCGTGACAGTAAAAGAGGATACCTATGCCGCTACCTATGCCGTGACCAATGAACCCGGGATGGTGTGCATACTAGGCACCGGTTCCAACAGTTGTTTTTTTGACGGAGAGACTGTAGATGTTAGGATACCTTCCCTGGGCTATATTTTGATGGATGAGGCCAGTGGTAATTATTTTGGCAAGAAATTACTGAGGGATTATTATTACCAAAAGATGCCCGCATCCCTTGCTGCGCAGTTTGCTGCTGAGTTCGACTTGGAACCTGACAGCATCAAACGCGCCCTCTATAAGGAAGAAAATCCAAATACGTATTTGTCACATTTTGCTGAGTTTATTCTGAAGAACGATCGGAATGCCTACTTTAATAAGGTCTTGCACAAGGGGATGAAGGACTTCTTTAAGAACAAAGTGTTGACCTATCAAGAGTCTCAGGAGTACCCGGTTCACTTTGTGGGTTCCATTGCCTATTTTGCCAAGGACATCATTGAGGATGTGGCCAGGTATCACATGGTAAGCCTGGGCAATATCGTACGCAGGCCCATAGACGGATTGTTACAATACCACGCGAAAAAATTAGCCCTCGAACAGGTCTAAGGTTTGCTCCAGGGCCATGCCCCTCGAGCCCTTGATCAATACCGTGCTATTTTGAAGCGTATGAAGGTCAACAGCTTTCGTAAAGGCTTTTACACTCGGATATACAGAAGCATTTGTCACCTCGGTTGTGGCAAATGCTTTTCCAATTAAGAAAACCTTCTTAACGGTCAGCGACTCTGCCAGTGTTGCCATTGCCTGGTGTTCGCTCTCAGTCTCTTTACCCAATTCGAACATATCTCCCAGGATGACATACTTTTTAGCGCCTGCGAGTACCTCAAAGTTCTCTAGGGCGGCCTGCATACTGCTAGGGTTGGCATTGTAGGCATCGAGTATTAGTGTGTTGCTGCCCTTTTGTATGATTTGTGAGCGGTTGTTGCTGGGTACATAACCAGCGATGGCTTTTGCGATCCTAGCGGTTTCCACACCGAAATGTGCTCCAATAGTGATGGCTGCCGCAATGTTTGTATAGTTGTACTGACCGATCAACTGACTTTTTACAGGACAGTGCTGGTAGCTGACCTCAACGGTGGGATCCACCGCTTTGCACGGAATAAGTGCCTGGTTGAATTCAATGCTTTCCAAGCCCTTAGCTTGTTGTACCTGTAGCGGGTCATCCGTATTTAGAAAGACTTTTCCCTTTGTTTTTCTCAGGGAGTCATACAGTTCCGATTTTCCTTTGATCACCCCCTCGTAACTACCAAAACCTTCTAGGTGTGCTTTGCCGAAATTGGTAATATAGCCGTAATCTGGTGCTGCGATACCACAGAGCAGTTCAATCTCTTTCAAGTGGTTGGCTCCCATTTCGACGATGCCAATCTCCGTACCGGGTTTCATTGATAGGAGGGTGAGTGGCACCCCGATATGGTTGTTTAGGTTTCCTTGGGTAGCGACTGTCTGGTATTTTTTAGAAAGGATGCAGTTGATGAGTTCCTTGGTGGTTGTTTTACCGTTACTTCCCGTAAGGGCAAGCACCGGTATATCCAACTGTTTCCTGTGATGATTTGCCAGTGTTTGCAACGTTTGTAAGACGTTATTGACCAAGACTGTCCTAGGACCAGTTACGTATTTTTCTTCTTCGATAATTGCATAAGCGGCCCCTGCTTTAAGGGCTGCTTCGGCAAAGGTATTGGCGTTAAAACGAGGGCCTTTTAAAGCAAAAAAAAGACTTCCCTCCCGAATACGGCGCGTATCAGTATCGACCAGGTAATGCTTTGTATAAAGTTGATAGAGTGATTCAATGTTCATCGTCTAAAGATAAAAAAACCTCACCAATATCGGTGAGGCTTGTGTTATAAGGTCGAATCGGTATCTGTTATCTTTTTGTTGTGACCGGTTTTTTCTTGTTGGTTTGACTGAGCGTGCCCAACCTGTCCGTAGCACAACGGAAACCAATAAAATTGGTGGCCATGTATTCGGGTAAGTAGCGGCGTTGGGAAGCGTCCATCCAATAGGCCCTGTCTTTCCAGGAACCTCCCTTGAACACCCGAACGTCATTTCCGATCAGGGTAGATCTTTGTTTGCTGTCGTATACTTTTTCTACCCCATCGGTAGTTGGCGCGTTGTACATACGCTGTTCCTCTGTGGCGTCAATATCTTCTTCGCGGAAGTTCTTTGTAGAGGCCCAGTCACCATCATTGGCATTGATGTTATCAGCCCTGCTATAATTGGTTCGCATATAAGCATCCTGGTCAGAAATGGGTTCCTGTCGAAGGCTTCCGGGTAGTTTCGAAATGGTAATTTTTCCGTTTGCAAGTGTGTCATAGGCAATGTCTCCATCTGTATAGATGACCAATTTACCATCTTCTCCAATGGCTTTTTTGCTGAAAATATTCCCTCTAAAATAGTTAAGGTCACTGGTCTCATTGTTAACAATGGGGCGGTATACATCGGCCACCCACTCGGCTACATTACCAGACATATCGTAAAGACCAAAGGCGTTGGGAGGATAAGATTTTACTTTGTTGGTGATGGCGGCTCCATCATTACTCCATCCGGCCAGGCCACTGTAGTCGCCTTTTCCTTGTTTGAAATTGGCCAGTTGGTCTCCACGGAGTCTTTTTCCCTTGTTCCTGGTATGTTTCCCATTCCAGGCGTACTTCTTCCGCCCCCTGATGGTATTGTACTCCCGGTTCTCCATCTCCGCCTTGGCGGCATATTCCCATTCGGTCTCCGTCGGCAGGCGAAATTTAGGACTTAAAATACCATCAGAAATTTTCACCCGATTTCCTGGCTGTTGGGCATTCGGATTGGGAAAAGCGTTCGGATCTGCTAGGTACACATCGGTATCAAAATGATTCTGTCCGTTAGCACTTAGCTCGCCAGCACTTCCCGTTGGATTAAGCACTTTTCTCTTAATCAGAATCATTTCGTTTAATCGGTTCGTCCTCCAACGACAGTAATCGTTGGCCTGCTGCCAACTTACCCCAACGACTGGGTAGTCTGCGTAGGCGGGATGCCTTAGGTAGTTTTCAGTTAGTAATTCGTTGGATCCCAATACGTTTCTCCACACCAATGTATCTGGAAGCGTGGATTTATATACGTGTTCGTACTGATCCGGTGGAAATACCTTTTTTACCCATTCCGTATAGAACAGGTATTCTGCATTGGTAACCTCTGCCTCATCCATATAAAAAGAACGTACCTGTTGCTTGACAGGGGCACTGTTCCAGTCAAAGAGGACATCGTCCTGAGAACTGCCCATGGTAAAGGAGCCTCCCTCGACAAAAACCATTCCGGGAGGGGTCTGTTGGTCCTTGAATTTTGCACGGCTATCAAAACCGGCGGCTATTTTATCTCTGTCAGTCCAACCGGTTAGGGAACTGTTATTACGACTTCCAGTACGGCATCCAGCGGTAGCAACCGCCAATGCAACCAAAAAAACAATCCTGGATGTGGTGAGTAAACTGTTAATTCTCATTTGTTAAATGCTATTTTTTAATCTGGTAATACTGCCCCAGTCATTATGGGGCAACGCACATCCCGTCTGGCTTTTACCAACCTATTTGTAAGGTTTTGTCATTTTACCTCCGAAATGGAACATGCGCTAAAATTTTCTGCAATTTACATTAAAATATGTTTCTTCCAAGGAAAATCTCAAAGTAAGCTTGCTGTGTGAACGGTTTTTAACGCACTTTATTATGGTGATTTATTGGGAAGTAAATCTTTTTAGCCTCACAGAAAATAAGCTGCCAAAAAAAACGTTTCATTATTCGATGGATGGTTTACAAAAAACGCTCCTCTTCTTTTTCTTGGTTTTGGTGAAGACTGTTTTTGCACAACAAGTGGAAAAACAATCTTTTAGCCTGTCTTGGAAAGACCAGGTTGTATACAATACTGCTAAGGGAGCACAGCTTGTTACGAGTACGGTTGGTGGTCAAACGCCTGATGCGTACCTACATCCCCGTTATGTTCATAGCTGGGAGGTAGCTCCCGCAGTTGTGCTGACTGATTATTCCCTCAAAGACCCTGTTTATGAACCCTTTGAGCCCAACCGATACATAAGGGGAAATGAGCAGATTGGAAAGGAGCCCGCGATGCATGTATACTTTTCTAAACGGGGAAACAGGCAATATGCGCACCTGGTAGTGATGCCTGTCATTAAAGAGGGATTGGTATATAAAAGGTTGTTGTCCTTTGATCTCTTGTACACTGTTGAAAAGTCGCCTGTTGATGCTTTGCGTTCTTCGACCGTTAAGGAATCCGTACTGGCCTCTGGATCCTGGTTTAAATTTGCGGTAGACACTACGGGGGTCTATAAGCTCGATTATCAGTTTTTAAAGGGCCTGGGGCTTCAAATTGAAAATGCCAATCCGGCCCATATTCAGTTGTTTGGAAATGGGGGTGCCATGCTGCCTGTGGCCAATGAGGCAGCGCGGTATGACGGTCTACAGGAGAACGCCATATACGTTCATGGAGCAGCAGATGGTCGGTTTGATACAGCCGACTATATCTTGTTCTATGCCAGGGGGCCACATCAATGGATAAAGCAGGCGGGTAGTGAGGGCCACAACCTTCTTGATTACCAGCATCAACTCAACCTGTTTTCAGACAAGGCCTACTATTTTATCAGCTTGGGAAACACTGCGGGAAAAAGGATCGGGCCTGTTTCGGAAATTCAGGCAGCGGCTACCAAACAAATCAACACGTTCCACGACCATATCTTCTACGAAAAAGAGGCGGTCAACTTATTTCATGCTGGCCAACAGTGGTTCGAAAAATTTGGCTATGAGCACCTCCTTTCCTATAGCCTTCCTTTTGATAAAGTGGAGCCCTCGGCACCGCTTACTATGAGGGTTCGTGCAGCGGTTAAATCTGGACTGCCTTCTCAAATAGACGTTCAGGTAGCCAATCAGCCAGTAATGACACTTCCATTTTCGGCAGCTTCCCAATACAGCCCTGCAAGAGCAGTTAGCGGAACTGCTGAGTTTCAAGTATCAGATGGGCGGGTGCCAGTTACAGTAAGCTTTGACAACCAGGGGAATCCTGCTGCAGAGGCCTACCTAGATTATATTGAAATACTCGGTACCAAAAAATTAATTGCCGATGGAAAGCAATTCTCCTTTAGGAATTTTGAGGCTGCCCATACAGAGGAAACCGTGGTTTATTCAATAGCAGAGCAAGCCTCCATTGACGG
>JASMME010000069.1 GCA_030748365.1 Lutibacter sp. | reverse complement strand
CAGCGCAATTGGCTTATTTGCTCAAATATGATTCCGTACACGGGCGTTTTGATGGTTCGGTTTCGGTGGAACAGGGAAAGCTTATCGTAAATGGACAAGCCATACGGGTAAGCCAGCAGCGGGATCCTGAAAGCCTACATTGGGATGCGGTCGGGGCATCATACGTACTGGAATCCTCGGGGTTTTTTACCAGTAAGCAAGCCGCTTCCCGCCATTTAAAGGGCGGTGCCAAGAAAGTAGTTATCTCAGCCCCCTCTGTGGATGCGCCTATGTTTGTTATGGGGGTAAATCACCAAGACCTTTCCAAAGAGGATCTCGTTTTTTCAAATGCTTCCTGTACCACCAACTGTATCGCCCCAATTGCCCGGGGACTACACCGTCAATTTGGTATTGAGGAAGCAGCGGTAACCACCGTGCATGCCGCTACTTCTGCACAGTCAACGGTTGACAGGCCTTTGGCCAAATGGCGCAGGGGAAGGTCAGCGCTCAATAACAGCATTCCTACTACTACCAGTGCTGGTACGGCTGTCACCAGTATCATGCCTGAGCTGAAAGGACGATTTGCGGCCATGGCGGTTAGGGTCCCAACGGCAAACGTTTCACTGATTGACATGACAGTAAAACTTCAAAGACCCTGTTCCTACGAGGACATTAAAAAAGCCATGCAAAGGGCTTCAGTCAACGAAATGAAAGGAATTCTGGGTTATACTGAAGATGAAGTAGTTTCACAGGATTTTGTTTCTGAACCCAGGACCTCGGTGTTTGATGCGGCTGCCGGTATGGAGATAAACCCTTCTTTTTATAAGATCATTGCCTGGTATGACAATGAATTTGGGTATGCAACCAAGATTGTTGACCTTATCCAATACGCAGCATCAATCTCTTAGATTGCTTGTGCAATCCCTCAAGAATGTCTACTTTTACGTATATATGGAAATTGCCATTATAGCACATGACGGAAAAAAAACAGAGATGGTCCAGTTCTTAATGGATTTTAAGGCGCTGATTCTATCCCGTGATATCCAACTAATCGCGACAGGAACTACCGGGAAACATGCCGAAAAGGCAGGCTTAAAGGTAGCAAAATACCTCTCTGGCCCCTATGGAGGAGATGCCCAGATTGCCTCCCGTGTCGCCGAGGGAAAAACAAACATGATTTTCTTTTTTAGGGATCCTTTGGACAAACATCCACACGAGCCAGACATCGCCATGCTTATGCGGCTTTGTGATGTGCATGACGTACCCCTGGCAACCAATCCGGCCACCGCGGAATTATTGATAAAATCAATCTAGGATTTTACCGCAATCATTGAGATTTCAACCCTGACGAACTTGGGCAGATTGGCTACCTCGACGGTTTCTCTCGCAGGAGGACTTGCCGGATCTATATAACGCCCGTATACTTCGTTGATCTTGCTAAAAAGGTGCATATCTGTAATAAAAATGCTGGTTTTTACCACCTCTTTAAAACCCATACCCGCTGCCGCTAAAATGGCCTGTAGGTTGTCCATTACCTGGGTCGTTTCCGATTCGATTGTTTCGGTGCGCAGTTCCCCAGTGGAAGGGTCCAGGGCAATTTGCCCCGATATAAAGAGTGTGTTGCCGCTTTGTACGGCCTGGCTGTAGGGCCCGATGGGAGCGGGTGCTTTGTCGGTGTTTACGATTCGTTTCATAAATGTTTGTTTTTATCGATCTTTTGTTCATCACAGTGTGATGATTTCCAGTATTTTTAAAATAATACCTGGTCAGGTGTTTTTCGCTTTTCGTATTTCAGATCGCTCAACATGGCCGATTTGATGCCTATAAAAAAGTAATAGGTCTTGCGAAGTCCAAAGGGTACCCAGTTAAAATTGAGTTTCCAGCTGTCCAGGTCACGGGAGAACCGCAACTGGGTATAAGTAAATCCTCGGTTTTTTACGTCGTAACCAGAGGAGAAGCCAAGACCCCACTTGGGAGTCAGTTCAATATCCCCTGAGAACATCAGAGAATGGGAGGTGATTTCATCCTGACGCTGGCTGTTCGAATAATTGAGGGAATAGGCTACGTTGACGGTCCACGGGATACTCGCCCGGTACAAGGTGGCTTCTTTTTGATCGCTCGATTCGTTGTCGCGTTCACTGAAGTCGTTGGAAGTATTCAGGTGTTGGCCAAAAATACCCTCACCATCATTGGCGTTTTGGCGTTCCTGCCCACTTTGCCCCCCTTCTTTTTTACCATCCTTGCTATCAAACCGGTAATTCATGGTCAGTCCTGCGTTGGTAATCCTAAAAAGACTTCCGCCATTGTTGATATTAAAGGTGTTTATTTTCCTTCCGGTGGCATCCAAGGCATAAGGATCCATCGTAGCACGGGCATTTAGCGACAGTTTGTTGTCAAAGAGTTTGGTGCCAGCATTGGCCCTTAGGGGGCTCCACTTCAGGGAATCCGCCGCCATGTTATAACTGGTCGTAAAATTTAAGTTGTTGAGCAATACAATTTTCTTGCTTTCCGTTTCGGTGGAATCTTTCTTTCTAAGCTTGGCTTCTAGGTTGTTGTTCAGCGTAAAGTTTAAGCTGTTGGACAAACCGCCTCCCGGACTTCCGTAGAGACCGTTTGAAAAGGGGGAATATTCCTGGATGTCGGTAGGGTCATCGCTTGCCTGATACTGCTCATCGTAAAAACTGAAGTCTGGTCGGTAACTATAGGAAACACTGGGCCTAACGGTATGTCTGATCGCTTCAATAGCGCCTTTTTTAAAGGGGAACATTCCATACAGGGTAGTTGATACAGAAAGGGCGGTTGAATATTCCCTAAAAGCGTTAAAACCACTGATTGTATCAGTCACTACAGCATTCTGAACATCGTCAAAGGTTTTGGAAAGCCTGTCGAAATACCAGACCTCTTTGTAGTTGACACTGGGCGACAGTGTAAAATACTTCAATGCCTTTATACTGGTATTCATGGCCACATTCTGTTGTATACCCGATTTGGCATTGTCAAACATTTCCTTCTTAAAGAAAAACTCATCACTGGTGTTCACCCGGTTCTCTCCCCTCATGGAATAGGTAAATCCTGTTTTTTGAAGGGCATTTTTTTTACTACCTCCCTTGCCTGCAAAAGGGTAAACCCGGTCCATGTTCAACTGCAGGGAAGGCAGTGTCATGGTAATTTTTTGCGTATTGGTGTTTTGAGAATGGGTCACCGATAGCGACATGTTTAAAGGAGTGCCTACGAATTTTTTATAGAAAGAGACCGAAGAGCTCAGCGTATTGTTTAGGAAAGCATTGTTGTTGTATTCATTGTTAGACTGTTTGAAGTACTGACTGCTTCCCATGTTTACCGAGGCAGAAAACCTTGAATTCGGACTGGCTTTAGCATCCTGGCTGTGGCTCCACCGTATGTTGTAATTGGTGGTTTTGGCATAGTCTACCAATCCCCGCAGGCCGTTGATTAGGTTTTCATACCTAAAACTCAGGTTTCCGGAATACTTGTATCGCTTCTTATAGATAGATTGCGCACGCAGCCCCCAACTACCATTGGTGTAAATATCACCCAGCAAGGCCAGATCAACATAGTCATTGACCACAAAATAATACCCTCCATTTTGCAGAAAATAGCCCTGTTGACTGTTCTCACCCCAGGTTGGCATCAAAAAACCCGCCGTCCTTCCTTTGGTCATAGGCACATAGGCGAAGGGTAGGATAGCCGGTGTTGGAACATCTGCAATGACCAGTTGCCCTGCCCCTGTAACGAGTTTCTTGTCTTTGATAAACTTGGCTTTTTTTACACGGATATAATAGTCCGGATTTTCTTTTTGGGAAGAGGTGAGTTGAATATCTTTGATAAAGATGATCACATTGCTCTGAAAATAATGGCACCGGAAGCGTATCAAAAGATGATTATAGACAGTAGTGCACCCAATACCGCTTATTGAACAACCGGTAAGTGACTAAAACTACCGGTGACATTTACCCATCAAAGACCCCTGATAAATGTCCTCGTTTTTATAGATAAAAGTTTGTATCTTTAATGCACGTTTTTTAGTAACCCGTTGAATTCTATCTATTTTATTGACCAAAAAAATCAGATTGATCTGAGATGGGTGTAGATTTATTTTTATAGTACCTAACGCATAACACCTCTTTTACAAATGAAAATTTACGACGATAAACACATCAAGAATGTCGCCTTTGTCGGCGCGCATAAAAGCGGTAAAACTACCCTGGCAGAAACCATGCTTTTTGAAGCCGGACTAATCAAACGTCGCGGACTTGTCGAAAACAAGAACACCGTTTCAGACTACCACGAAATTGAACAGGAAAGAGCAACCTCTGTTTTTGCAACTCCACTGCACACAGAGTGGCGCAATTACAAGATCAATATCTTGGATACGCCCGGTTTGGATGACTTTGTCGGAGAGGTTGCCGCTACAATGCGGGTAGCAGACGCCATTGCGGTACTGGTCAACGCACAACACGGTGTAGAGGTGGGTACAGAAGTGATCTGGAACTATGTAGACCGCTTTGCAAGACCTACCCTATTCGTAATTAACCAAATAGACCACCCCACTGCCGATTTTGAAGAAAGCTTCAGAAACATCGTGGAACTGGCCGGTAAGAATGCCATTAAGATTCAATATCCCCTAGTGGTAGACGGCGCTCAATGCATCATCGACGTATTAAAAATGAAGATGTATAAATTTAGCCCTGAAGGAGGAAAACCAGAAAAATGTGAGATTCCGGAAGACCAGCTTGACATCGCTGATACGCTGCACAATGAGCTGGTTGAAAAAGCCGCTGAAAACGACGAAGCATTGATGGAACTCTATTTTGACAAGGGAACCCTAAACGAAGACGAAATGCGTGAAGGTATTAAAAAAGGCATGCTCAATCATGAATTGTTTCCTGTTTTCTGTGTTTCAGCCCTTCTAGACATGGGCAGTGGTCGACTGATGGGCTTTATCGATAATGTAGCCCCTTCTGCAGCTGATTTGAAACCCGAACAGACCGTGGAAGGCGATACCCTCACATGTGATAATGACAGTCCTACCACGCTGTTTATATTTAAAACCCTGTATGAGCCAAACCTGGGACAAATTAGTTTCTTTAAGGTAAAATCAGGCGCAGTCAATCAAAATGACAAACTGGAAAACGCGAGAAACGAGGAAACAGAGACCCTCAATCAATTGTATATCATGGATGGCAAAAACCGGCAAACTGTTGAAAAACTCAGTACCGGAGACATCGGCGCCTGTATTAAACTGAAATATACGGAAACCAATGATACGCTTAGAACCAAGGGAAGTAATCACACCATCAAACCCATTGCTTATCCGGCACCCCGAATTCGGAAATCAGTAAGCGCCAAGAATAAAAAGGAGGAAGAAAAACTGAACGATGCACTGAAAAAAATTCACAGCCAAGACCCAACCGTAGTTGTAGAATATTCCAGTGAACTAAAACAAGTTATTCTATCTTGCCAGGGTGAATTACACCTGGCCACCATTGACTGGACCCTAAAAAAAATATATGGTATCGAGGCCAGTTTTGAACAGCCTAAAATTGCCTACCGGGAAACCATCCAGCGCTCTGCTACCACAAGCTATAAACACAAAAAGCAATCTGGCGGATCTGGACAGTTCGGGGAGGTACACCTTAAAATTGAACCCTGGCAGGAAGGCATGCCTGAACCAGAAGGTTTTAACATTAGGGGAAAAGAAGAAATAGAACTTTCCTGGGGTGGAAAACTGGTTTTTTACAACTGTATTGTAGGGGGCGTCATTGATGCCCGTTACCTGCCGGCAGTGTTAAAAGGAATCTTGGAAGTTATGGAAGAAGGCCCCTTGACCAGCTCATATGTACGGGACATCCGGGTGATGCTGTTTGACGGGAAAATGCATTCGGTTGACTCCAATGATATCTCCTTTAAAATTGCAGGTGCCCACGCCTTTAAAAAAGCGTTCCTGGAAGCCAACCCCAAACTACTGGAGCCGATTAATGAACTTAGCGTAAGGGTACCGGAAGAATTGATGGGCAATGTGATGACCGACCTACAATCACGGCGGTCCATCATCCTGGGAATGGATAGCGACGGAAAATACCAGACCATTAAGGCCCGCACTCCGTTGAATGAAATGTATCAGTATTCCACAACCCTGAGATCCATCACCCAGGGAAGGGGGAGTTTCAGTACCCAGTTTGCAAGCTTTGAACTGGTACCGGGCAATATCCAGGACACACTAATTAACAAAGTATCCTGAGCGAATTTTGGACAGAAAAAACCCCCGTGGTGAGCGGGGGGGTAATTGTTAATATTTGGTACCAATTCAAATAAAAAATACACCCAAAGCTTTCATGTTTTAGTCGGCTTTATAAGTTTAAAATATTAACAATCACAAATATAGCAATATTTTTTCAAAATTACTAGCAATTCACCAAGCCATTTTAAGATTCATTACACTATCTTACAAGAAACACCTATTCTGGTTTATTATTCATAAATTCTGGGCGCCCCCAACAGCTAAAAAAACAAGGGTTTTCATTACAAATAAATAAGTATCTTTGCCCAGTAGACGACACCTATGAAATTATTCTTACTTACATTGGCCTTATTAGGCTTGGGCGTAGCGGGCATCGGCATTAAGATTTGGGCGAAGAAAGATGGCAAGTTTGCCGGAACCTGCGCCAGTCAGAACCCCCATTTGAACAAAGACAACGAACCCTGTGGTTACTGTGGCAAAGCACCTGAAAAATGCGAGAACCGTTAGTAATATCGGCCCGACTTTTTCCAACTTATAAAAAATGCCCCATTGCCTCACTGACTGATTGACTTTTTCCCAGCGCTTTTTGACCTGTGAGCAAATTATGTATATTTATACAAAATTACGGCTACCTATTCAACCCGTGAAATATTGGACAAAGAACCTACCGACATTCAACAACTTATCAAAAAAGCAGTCGCAAGAGACCAGAAGGCCTTCCATACACTGCTGAACACCTATTGGAGTGACGTATTCAGGTACCAGCTATCCAAGACCCAGAATGAGAACGAAGCGGAAGACATCAGCATCAAGACCTTTGCGAAGGCTTTTGATAATATTGATCGCTATGACCAACAGT
>JASMME010000068.1 GCA_030748365.1 Lutibacter sp. | reverse complement strand
TGCAAGCAAGCGACTGCTCAACCCGCGAGAAAGTTCTCTAATCTCTTTTTCAATTTGATATAAATCACCGAGATAAGTAACGTATTTTTCCTGAACGACCTTGTCATCGCTAATTTTTATATAGCCCATCAGCATACGCAACCCAAAAATCCTCGATAAAATATTATCATGCAATTCCATCGAAACTATTTTTCGCTCAATCATTCGCTCTGCCTCTTCACATTCCTTCTCATACAACCGTGAAATTTTTCTCCTTTTGCTTGATTTAAAAAAATCTTTTAAAGGATTAGAAAGAGCCATGAAAAGGGATATATATGTCATAAATCAGCAATTTTTGATTTGATTTAAGAGATAAAAGGAAAGGCCTTATTTCTAAAAAATCAGCATTATACCATAAAACCGTGGAAGCAAGCTACAATTACAATCGTTTCAAATCACTTTAAATTTCAACTAAGAAATCATTTAGGTTAGGAGACAAAAGAAAACCATACGCTAAAAATAGAGTGCGCATTCACAATGAAAATAATCAAACTTTCCGGAGTCAATCGTTTACAATGGTATTAGGAACGATAACGAATGTATGTCAGCCCCAAATCTTGTCAGATTCTTTGCTTTGCAATTAAGTAAATAGTTAGTTCAGCAGTTTTTTTAACAAATATATATAAAAATTATCTTTTAAAAGAAAAAAAATGCCAGATATATTAAAATATCGAACACTTATTAGGCAATATAGTCACTTTTCGTTTAGAGTACGAAGCCCGCATAACAAAAAAAGGCTTCTCTAAGAAGAGAAGCCTTTTTTTGTGCGGCTGAAGGGAGTCGAACCCCCACGCCTTGCGGCACTAGATCCTAAGTCTAGCGTGTCTACCAGTTCCACCACAACCGCGAAATTGGATTGCAAATATACACAATACTTATAAACTTCAAAGTAGTATTTGATGTTTTTTAGCAAATAACACATCCCTAAAAATTATGTATTTTTGACGCTTTAAAACCCCTATAAAAATGGAGAACTTGCAAGCGTATATTGACCAACACAAAGCGCGATTTATACAGGAACTTATCGACTTGTTAAAAATACCTTCTGTCAGTGCTAACAGCGCTTATAGCCAGGATGTTTTAAGGACAGCAGCCGCTGTTAAAGACGCCCTTTTATCTGCTGGCTGCGAGGTAGTGGAGATTTGTGAGACACCCGGATATCCGATTGTGTACGGTGAAAAAAACATCGATCCTAAACTACCGACGATACTGGTGTACGGACATTATGATGTACAACCTGCAGATCCCTTGGATCTATGGGACTCTCCCCCATTCTCCCCCCTGATCAAAAAGACGTCACTGCATCCTGAGGGCGCTATTTTTGCGCGGGGTGCTTCCGATGACAAGGGGCAGATGTTTATGCATGTCAAGGCCCTGGAATTTATGACTGAGAACGAGCAACTTCCGTGTAATGTCAAATTTATGATCGAAGGTGAGGAGGAAATTGGTTCTGAAAGCCTGGCTTGGTTTGTAAAACAAAACCAGGAGAAACTATCCAATGACATTGTACTGATCTCTGACACCGGGATGATTTCGAATACACAGCCCTCTATTACAACCGGCCTTCGCGGCATGAGCTATGTAGAAGTAGAGGTTACCGGGCCCAACCGTGATTTGCATTCAGGATTGTATGGCGGCGCGGTGGCCAATCCTATCAATATATTGAGTAAAATGATTGCCTCTTTGCATGACAAAGACAATCATATCACCATTCCAGGCTTTTATGACAAGGTTCAATCTTTGTCAGCGACCGAAAGGAATGAGATGGCCAAAGCACCCTTCTCTTTGGATGCTTATAAACAAGCCTTGGATATCAAAGCAGTGTATGGTGAAAATGGCTTTAGCACCTGTGAAAGAACGTCCATTCGTCCTACCCTCGATGTAAACGGAATCTGGGGTGGCTACACGGGTGAAGGGGCCAAAACAGTGATACCCAGCAAGGCCTTTGCGAAGATCTCTATGCGCCTGGTTCCCAACCAGAACTGGGAAGAAATAACGACACTTTTCCAAGAACATTTTAACAATATCGCCCCCAAAGCAGTTAGGGTAAAGGTAACTGCCCACCACGGCGGACAAGCCTATGTAACACCGACAGAACACATTGCTTATCAAGCAGCCAACAAGGCCTATACTGATACCTTTGGCGTACAACCCTTGCCCCAACGTTCGGGCGGGAGTATTCCAATTGTAAGCCTTTTCGAAAAAGAGCTTAGCAGTAAAACCATTTTGATGGGTTTTGGACTCGACAGCGACGCCATCCATTCACCCAACGAACATTTTGGCATCTTTAACTTCCTTAAAGGCATTGAAACCATCCCGCTGTTTTACAAATACTTTAACAAAATGATCCTTGAAAAACAGTCCTAAAATACTGTAGGGACAGCAAAAACAAACAAAAAAAAGGGGGGTAAACGTTAAATAATATGCTTATGGACCGTTAAGAGGTTTTCTTAACATACTTGGTAAGGAGTACAATGGTTTGGCCATTTACCTTCCCTTCAATATACGCCGCATGATCAGGGTCTAGGGAAATTCTTCTGACAGCCGTACCCCTCTTAGCCACCATACTCGACCCTTTGACCGGCAAGTCCTTGATAAGCACCACCGAATCTCCAGCTTGTAAAACAAGGCCATTGACATCTTTGTGAACGACCTCCTCCTCAGCCTGTTCTTCTCTTTCAATGGAACGGGCCCATTCCAAGGTTTCCGCTTCCAAATATAACATGTCTAACAAATCAGCCGGCCATCCTTCTGCACGCAGGCGTGTTAGCATCCGCCAGGCAATTACCTGAACCGCTGGCACCTCACTCCACATACTCTCATTTAAACATCGCCAGTGGTTGGGATCTGTCAGGCCAGGATCAGCCAATTGACGGGCACATTCCTCACAAGATAAGACAGACTCATCAGGATTTCCTCCTCTAGTAGGGGCTACTTCATACACTTCCAAAAAGGTCTTAGAGCCACACAGTTCACAACAGGATCCGCTGCGCTTTTCCAGGGCTTTTAATACAGTCATATTTTATTTGTTAAATGGCAAAAGTAAGCTTCCCTACTGATACTGACAAGTCTTAGGGGCTCACAGGAACTATTGGGCAAACAGTCTTTTTTTCCTTGCAAATTCACCTAAGGCTTCCTGTTTGGATCAAAAGGCCTAATGTCCAAGCTTGTTTTCCGCTCTGAAATGATTTCTGAGACCAGTTTCCCAGTTGCCGGCCCCATGGTCCACCCCATCATGGCATGCCCAGCAGCAATGATTAGGTTTTGGTAGGTAGAAGATGTCCCTATATAAGGAAGGCCATCAAAAGAAAGGGAACGCAATCCAACTGTAGCACCTGCTTTGTCCGCTGCTGAGAGAACCAGCTCAGGGTAATAACGACGGGCGGCATCAGCCATGGCATGTATCCTTTGCCTGTGTATCTTTTGATTGAGCCCTGAAATTTCCATGGTCCCAGAGATAGCGGTAAAACCGTTCATCGGTGTAATGGCTACCTTGGCTTCGGCCAAGATGGCAGGTATACTGATTCCGCTAGAATTTTTAGCATTAATCCGATAGCCCTTTCCTGCCTGAACCAACAATCTCAGACCTGCTTTTGCAGCCAGTTGACCCGTCCAGGCTCCTGCCGAGAGCACAAAAGCATCTGCCTTGATGTGTCGTTTGTCGGTAACGACAGACCTGATACGCTTACCTACATACTGGAAATCCACGACTTTTTCATTGCACAATAGCTGGACACCTGCCTTTGTTAAGTTGCTTTTCATCTCTTGCATAAACTCGTGGGGGGTACTGTGGGCATCACAGGGGTAGTAGGTGGCACCAATGGCGTTGACCTGGGTTGTCGGCACTACTTTCTTGAGCGCTTTTATATCCAAGGCCTCAACGTCTAGTCCGATGCGTTTGGCCAAGGCTGCAGCTTTCAGTTCTTCCTCGAGCATCTCCGGGGTTTGACAGAGCATCAGAAGTCCTTTTTTTTCGTAGTGAGAATCAAAACCCTCATGTTGCCGGATCTCATTGTACAATGCCTGACTCAAGAGTGATATGTCTCTAATCACCGGTGCAGCAGCAGCTACATGGGCCGATTTACAGGAAGCCTGAAAAGACCAGGCCCATCTCAAAAAGTCAAGGTCTAGGCGGGGCTTTATAAATAGTGGACTACTGGGATTAAACATCCATTTCAAGCCTTTTTTTACGACACCAGGGGCAGACAGGGGTACAATATGACTGGGGCAGAGATAGCCTGCATTGATATAAGAGGCGCCAGAGTCTAGGTCTGACCGGTCTACAATTGTTACACGGTGCCCCTCCTTGTTAAGGTAGTAGGCAGTGCTGAGGCCAATAATGCCCCCTCCTATGATAAGCACTTCTTTGTTCATCTTAGATTACTTGAAAACCATGTGCATAAGGATCATCTTCAGGGTCAATAATAATGGTATTATAACCATATACCTTTGCCCAGCCCTGTATACTGGGTATAATGGCTTTGTTGGTACCTAGCATACTTGTTGACGCTATACGCCCCGTAAAAGTGGAGCCAATAAAACTTTCATGGATAAAGGGCTCTCCTACTTGCAAAACGCCCTTTGCAAATAACTGAGCCATTCGTGCAGAGGTCCCCGTACCACAGGGAGAGCGGTCAATGGCCTTGTCTCCGTAGAAGACAGCCCCCCGCCCATTGGAAGCAGGGTTTAGTGGGTTGCCTGTCCATAACAGGTGGGTCACGTCTCTGATGGTATCATTCTCGGGATGGATAAACCTGTCGGGATAGGCTTGTTGAATACGCGCTCTCACCACCCGGGAATACTGAATCAGTCTTTCAGCGGTAAAGTGATGAACCCCCTCAAAGTGCTCCTGGGGATCAATAATGGCATAAAAATTACCTCCATAGGCCACATCAAAGCGAAGGGTTCCCAGTTCCGGACAGTCAACGGTTAGGTTCTCTGCAGCCAGGTAACTCGGCACATTGGTCAGGGTAACCGAAGATACCTTTTTCCCCTGTTGCTTATAACGAATGCTGACCAGGCCCGCCGGGGTCTCCATTAGTATTATTCCTGGTCGTTTGGGACGTACCAAGCCCTCTTCTATGGCAATGGTAACTGACCCAATTGTACCGTGACCACACATAGGCAAACAACCGGAAGTTTCAAGAAATAGGATGGCAAAATCATGGGCTGGATTACAGGGAGGGAACAACATACTTCCACTCATCATATCATGTCCCCTAGGCTCAAACATCAAACCTTTACGAATCCAATCGAAAGATTTTAGGAAATGTTGTCGTTTCTCACTCATATCGGCACCCTCAAGACTTGGAATGCCTTCCACAATTACCCGAACAGGGTTGCCACAAGTATGCCCATCAATACATTTGAAAACCGACCTATTCATGGGCTGCTTTTTCTATATAATCCATCACTCTACTTTCGAGGATGGGCAAAGTGACCGTCCCCTCTGAAAGAATTACCTCGTGAAATTCCCTGATATCAAATTGGGTACCCAAAGCCTCTTCAGCCTTTTTTCTAAGTGCCCGTATCCTCAATTCTCCAATCTTGTAGGACAGGGCCTGCCCCGGCCAGGAGATATACCTGTCTATTTCTGTATGGACTTCGTGTAAAGAAAGTGCGGTATTGGATGACATAAACCTAAAAGCTTGCTCACGGGACCATTCCTTATGGTGAATGCCCGTATCTACGACCAGCCTACAGGCCCTCCACATTTCGTAGGTAAGCTGCCCGAATTTCTCGTAAGGGGTGGTATAAAGACCCATTTCGTCGGCCAACCATTCCGTATAGAGACCCCAGCCTTCTCCATAAGCAGAGAGATAAAGGTTTCTTCTAAATTCCGGGATATGCGGACCCAATTCATTGTTCAGAGCGCCCTGCAGATGATGGCCTGGCACCGCTTCATGCACTGTAAGGGAAGGAATGGTGTACAAGGTCCTGCTTTTTAGGTCATAGGTGTTTACCCAATAGTAGCCAGGCTCTGTGCTGTTTTTGGAAGTACCGACATACCTACCGCCAGTGTATTTTGGCGCAATGGCTTCAGGCACAGCTGCTACACCATAAGGCTTTCTAGGAAGTGTTTTAAAAAATCTCGGTAGTTGTTCATCGGCCCTTTTGGCGATGTCCCTAGCAAACATGAGCAGTGCTTCGGGCGTATCGGCATAAAACTGACTATCAGTTCGCAAAAATTCAAAAAAATCATCGAAAGATCCCTTAAAATTGAGTTCGGAAATAATTTTCTCCATCTCTTTTCTAATTCTTGAAACCTCCTTAAGACCAAGGGCATGGATACTGTCTGCTGTATAATAATTTTCGGTGGTATAGTAATTGATCCTGTTTTGATAATAGGCACTGCCATTGGGAGTACTGGAAACGCCAATGGCTGTTCTGGTCTGCGGATAGTACTCGGTTTCGAAGAATTTTTTGATTTTCTTAAAGGAGGGAATCACCACTGTTTCAATGGCCTTTTTACCGGCCAGCAATATAGAATCTGCCTGTTCTTTGCTAAGATTCCCGGGCAATTTTAGAAAGGGTTTAAAAAAATAATTTTCTGCGTAGCCCTCAGTAATATGTTCATTATAGGTGGTTTCATAGCCCTTAAAAATGACCCGTGGCTGAGAGACACCCTTAGCCAAACCTGCCCTCATGTTTTTACAATGCTGGTTGACAAAACCGGGAATGGCCTGTAATTTTCGCAGGTATTGTATGGCTTGTTGCGCATCTGAAAAAGGGCGCACCATATAAGGCAGACTGCTGTGAAAACCTGCATCGGAAAGCAATGGATTCAGATAGCGCTCAAAAGTGTAGAAATCGATGGTTTCCTGTAATTGAAAATGTAGCAATTCATAGGAGATACGGTCTGTTTCAAGTAAGCCGGTAGTATCCAATGCACTTAAACGGGCCTGTAATGAGCTGGCAAAAGCGGCCTCTTTTTCATAATATGCCTGCTCGAACAAACCCAAAGGGTATGCTTGCGGGTCATACCCTTCGTGCTGCTGATAGGAATCAATAAGGTCGTGAAGTTGTTGTGTATGGCGATCGACGGTATATTTTTTACAGGAAAGACAGCAGGCAGCCAATAAAAC
>JASMME010000067.1 GCA_030748365.1 Lutibacter sp. | reverse complement strand
TCTTTTGGTCGCTGGTTTGTCAGGATTTCACCTGTAAGCTTTTTTTATGACGACATTAGCAAAAGCCATACAAGCATTACCAGAAACAGGTTACCTGAAAATGGAACTGCCTCATGGAATCGATTATATAGCAGAGATAAATAGGCTTCGAAAGCAAAAAAATGCCGTTATTCTGGCCCATTACTACCAAGAAAGCATCATACAAGACCTGGCGGATTTTGTAGGTGACAGCCTGGCCTTGGCCCAAAAGGCTGCTACCACACAAGCGGATATCATCGTTTTTGCCGGGGTGCATTTTATGGCTGAGACCGCTAAGATCCTGAATCCGACTAAAAAGGTAGTACTCCCAGACCTAAAAGCCGGCTGTTCCCTGGCCGATTCTTGTCCACCAGCAGATTTTGCAGCCTTTAAAAAAGCACACCCAAACCACCTGGTCGTGTCTTATGTGAATACCTCTGCTGAAATCAAAGCCCTGACCGATATCGTCTGCACCTCCTCTAACGCAGAAAAAATCATCCGCTCCATCCCTGAGGAACAAGCCATTATTTTCGGCCCTGATCGAAACCTGGGACGCTGGCTGATCAAAAAAACGGGGCGAGACATGTTGCTCTGGGACGGTGCCTGTGAAGTACACGAAGCTTTTTCCATCGAAAAAATACTCAAGCTGCACGCCGAACATCCGGATGCAGAAATCATCGCCCATCCCGAATCGCAGGAACACCTGCTAAAAGTGGCCCGCTATATAGGCTCTACAGCCGGTTTGCTGGACTATGTAAAATCGAGCGATGCAACCAAGTTCATCATAGCCACTGAAGTGGGTATCCTACACAAAATGAGACAGGAAGCTCCTGATAAAATTTTATTGCCAGCACCGGTGGAAGATGATAACTGCAACTGCAGTGAATGTGCCTATATGAAAATGAACACCCTGACAAAATTATACCGCTGCCTGCAACACGAACTACCTTGTGTAGAAGTGGCACCAGCATTGCGTGAAAAAGCCCTGATTCCTATCCAAAGAATGTTGGAAATATCTTGATAAGCACTATGAATGCCGATAAAAACGTCCACCATACTGACTTTCTGATTATCGGCTCAGGGATTGCAGGCCTTTCCTTTGCCCTTAAAGTAGCCGAGTACTTCAAAGATTCCTCGGTAACTATTATTACAAAAGACAACAAAAAGGAAAGCAATACCAGTTATGCCCAGGGAGGCATTGCCACTGTGTGGAACAAAAGTGTTGATTCCTTTAAACAACATATAGAAGACACGCTGATTGCCGGGGGAGGCTTGTGTGATGAATCGGTGGTCAACCTGGTTATTGAAGAGGCACCAGATCGTCTTCAGGAACTGATCGATTGGGGGGTACAGTTCGATAAAAAAGAAGACGGCTCCTATGCCCTGGGACGTGAAGGAGGGCATACACAACACCGAATTCTCCACCACAAGGACATGACCGGCGCAGAGATAAAAAGAGCCTTGATCCATCAAATCGAACAAAAGAAGAACGTACAGTTTTTGGACTTCCACTTCGCAATCGACCTGATCACAGAGCACCAGGCAAAACAACAACAAACCCAAAGAAAGGAAGAAATCACCTGTTTTGGCGCCTATGTACTCGATCTTAAAAATAACCAGGTACAAACCTTTTCGTCCAAGGTAACGCTGCTGGCCACTGGGGGGAATGGACAGGTATACAATACCACTACCAACCCATCCATCGCTACCGGTGACGGACTGGCAATCGCTTACCGGGCAAAGGCCGAAATCTCAGAAGTGGAATTCATTCAATTTCACCCAACAGCACTCTACAATCCTGGGGAATATCCTGCCTTTTTGATCTCGGAAGCCGTCCGTGGCGAAGGGGCCATCCTGAGAAACAATAGGGGCGAGCGATTTATGAAACAATACGACCCGCGGGAAGAACTGGCTTCCCGGGACATCGTGGCCAGGGCCATTGATACGGAACTTAAAAAAAGCGGGGCACCGCATGTCTATCTAGACTGTACACACCTGGATTACGAAAGATTTACAGCGCATTTTCCAAACATCACGGAGAAATGTCTGGGCCTGGGTATTGACCTTCGAAAAGATTATATCCCGGTATCTCCGGCACAACACTACAGCTGCGGAGGGGTCAATGTCAACAAAAAAGGGAAAACCAGTGTTAAAAATTTATACGCCTGTGGCGAGGTAACACGAAGCGGACTGCACGGTGCGAATCGGTTGGCTTCCAATTCGCTGCTCGAAGGCATTGTTTTCGCTGACAGGGCCTTTAAAAACCTGCGCAAACGCTTCCATAAAATCGAAGCACCTGTCAGAATTCCTTCCTGGAACGACAGCGGTGTGGTCAAGAATATGGAGCAAATACTGATCACCCACGACAGGCATGAGGTCAAGACCATCATGAGCAACTACGTAGGGATTGTTCGCTCCAATGAGCGCTTATTAAGGGCGGAAAGAAAATTGCGCGTCCTGTATGAAGACAATAAACGCCTGTATGACCATTCCGAATTGTCCCTAGGACTCTGTGAGCTCCGAAACCTAATCACCACTGCCTACCTAATCACCCAATTCTCAAAGAAAAGAACTGAAAACTGCGGTGGTTTTTTCAATGCTGATCTGGTAGATCTATAGGTGGAACGTCTTTGTAAGGGGTATATCTACCTTAACAAGCGCCTATTCCCAAAGCTTACAAGCCCTCCTGTAAAATGGCTGCGAGATTCGGTTTCCAATAGTGAGGTCCTTTCATCACCTTGCCGTCAGCGCGGTAAATAGGCTTTCCATCGGCCCCCAACTTGCTCATATTGCTCTGTTGAATTTCGTTAAATACGGCTTCGATTTTATGTTGCATGCCATGTGACAGGATGGTGCCACACAAGATATACAACATATCTCCTAGGGCATCTGCCACCTCCACGAGATCACGATTTTTGGCGGCTTCCAGGTATTCCTTATTTTCCTCGGCCATCAGATCAAAACGCAGTTGAAGGGTCTGCTCTGGAAGACTGGCCGTGGGTTGTTCTGCGACCCCCAGGCCAAAAGCCTCGTGAAAGGCCTGTACTGCAGCTAATTTGTTTTTCACAGGGTTGGGTTTTAATAATTAGTTAATTAAATATGTTGGTATAAGAATACATAATTTCCAAAAACCAGTGGAATGACTCCCTTATTTGTAAACGCAGTCATTTTTCCGGTCACAAATACCTTTTTAAGAGCGAGGCAGGCACTATTTTTAAAACCAGGGCAATCAGGGCCCAGCGCCTGGTGATATAGGCCTTGCGTTTTTTTCTTTTGATGGCCCGGTATATTTGCGCAGCCGCCTTGGACACATCAGCCATCCAAAAAGTAGGGCCCAAGGCCATGGCGGTATCTACAAAACCGGGTTGTATATCTGTCACATCAATGGCGGCCTTGGCCCGTTTCCCCTTCATCCACAAAGACTCTAGGTAGCTAGCCTGGAAGGCCTTGGAAGCGTTGTATGCGGCTACATAACGGTTCCCACGAATGGAGGCAATGGAGGAAATTCCTACCAAATGCCCATAGCCTTGTGCTTCAAATAACTGATAGGCCAGGCCATATATCTTGGCTGCAGCCATTACATTGGTTTGCAACGTAGGTTGTTCTTTCTCCCAATCCAACAGGTTGTTGAAAGTGGCGATACCTGAACTATACACCACCAAATCAAGGGTATTCACCTGCTCCTTTACCCACTGAAACAGGGACTCACAAGAAGAGAGGTCTGTAACATCATGAGATTTAATCAGGTACTGTTCAGGGCATGTGGCCTGGATTTCCAACAACAAGGTCTCACGCCTTCCTGTGATGACTACACGAAAACCTGCTGCAACCAAACGGGCCGCCAATGCCTTTCCTATGCCAGAGCTACCCCCTATGACCAATGCGTGTTTCATCCTTAAATTTTATGTACTTTTGTGCTTAAATATACACATTTAATATGTTTAGCAAGGGCCAGCTTATTTTCGCAGTACTTTTTGTACTTGCCTTTACACTCCTGATGATCTGGAGCTACCGAAAAGACCTTGCCATTCACCGACGGTATTACAAGAACACCCTCGCTATCCTGATCGCTGTATTTTTGGTCATCGCTATTTTTACCCTGCTCACTTTTTCATTGCACTAAAAAAATCCGCCCCTAAATTAGGAACGGATTTTTCTGATGACATTTATTAAAAAGTCTTTTTAGTTTACAACTGGCAAGGTGGTATATCTCTTGGCATAGTCCAGCATTTGTTCGGCAAAGCCTGCGGGTTGTTCTACCTGTATATCGATAATATTTCCTTCAGCATCCTTCACAGGTACCAACAAGGGATTTACAAAACCACTGTAGGGGGCGGAGGTAAACTGACTGTCGCGTTCCAATACTTCTCGGTGTATGTCTTGATCCACTTTTACACCATAATTTTCTACCAAATCCCTGGCAGCATCAAAGTCTCCCTCTGATTTGATACGTTGAATCTCGCGGAGCAGTTCTCCGAACAAGACCCGTAATTTCGTATAGTCGCGAATTACAAAATAGGTCTTTTGGTCGCGGATCACCTTTTCGATCACGTTGTCTTTCTGGCCTTTTTCATAGGCCCAGGCAGCTACCAGCTGTCGGTTCCTCATATGCGCTTCTTCCACATCATCACCCAGGTTCAAACGAATCAACTGGGTTATCAGTCCATTCCTGATATACCCGTCATAAGCAGCTTTCCCAAGGCCCTCTGCATCCGGTGACAATTCCATTTCTACTAACTTTTCACTGGGCAAATAGTACAATCCAACAAGGTCAGCACGGGCTTCTTCAAGCGTAGAAGCGTAATTTTTCATGGTCTCCTTGGGCTGTCCTACCCCAGGGTTAATCTGTCCACTGGCATGTCCAATTACTTCGTGTAGGGAGGTGTGTAATTTATCGGCCAGCTGCCCGTATTTGCGCTCGGCTTCCACCTCCGCTTTGTCAAAAGCAAACTCCTGTAACCTGCCAGATCCGCCAGCACTGTTATAGGCGTGGATAATATTCCCCAAGGAAACAGATTTTGAACCGTGCTGCTGTCGTATCCAGTTGTTGTTGGGCAGGTTGACACCGATGGGGGTAGAGGGGGAAGTTCCTCCTGCCTCCGCAGCTACATTGACTGTCTTATAGGAAACGCCCACTACATTCTTCTTTTTATGTGCCGCCATCAAGGGGGCATTGTCTTCAAACCACTGCGCATTCTCAGACAAGACGGCCATTTTGGCGGACATCTCAAAATCTTTGATCTGGACAATTGTTTCATAATAGCCCCTGTAAGCCTTGGGATCATTATATACCTCAATAAACCCGTTGATATAATCAATATCTCCATCGGTACTACCGGCCCAGGCAATATTGTATTCGTCCCAGGTGTCGAGATCACCCGTCTGGTAATAGCGAACTAGCAATTTCAGGGCGGCTGCCTGCTGATCATTTTCAGCAACTGTTACGGCCTTTTCCAGCCAGTATACGATCTTTTCAATTGAAGCACTGTACATCCCTCCTACTTTCCAGACCTTTTCTTCTAGGCTGCCGTCAGCATGCTTGACCAATTTTGAATTCAAGCCATATTCTACCGGGGTGTCATCCGTTTGATCAATCTTTGCGGCATAAAAGGCGTCTACGTCTTCTGCCGTAATATCGGGTGCATAAAAATTAACGGCCGAACCGCGCAACAACCCCTTTGAGGGGTCTAAGTTTACTTTTTTACTATCTGCCTGGTTAAAGATTACCTCATAGGCTTCACCAGACAACTCCGTTTGGGTGGCTTTGAGCAGTTCGTCAAAATAGTCTTTGGAAAAGCCAGCAATAAATTTGTCATTGGCGTAATGGTGGTGAATGCCATTGGCAAACCAAACCCTTTTGAGGTAGGTTTCAAAAGCTTTCCATGCGTCACTGGTCTTGTCTCCTTCGTATGTCTGATAGATGGTTTCGAGGGCACGCCTGATCCGTAGGTTGTGACGGTAGTTCTGATCGTATATGATATCGCGGCCTGACATACCAGCTTCTGACAGGTAGTAGACCAGTTTCTTTTGGTCAAGGGTCAGGGATTCAAAGCCAGGTACCTGGTAGCGAAGTATTTTGATATCGGCAAATTGCTCCACCTGATAATCAAAAGGGCTATCAGTCTCTTTCCCTGCATTACAGGAAACGCCAAACGCAAACAACAGGCATAAGGCTCCGGTGTAAAAAAATGTATTTTTCATCTGTTTATCGTTAGTTAATAAATAGGTTAGATTGGGTGATATTGGCCTTTTTTTAACGGGGCACAACGTAGGTATAACGGTTCGTCAACCCGTTGGTTTATGTAAAAAATTAAGGCGCGCTAATATACACTTTTTAACAGACAGCCCAAAAAATGAAGGAAGTCATCAGAAATCAAGACGGTAATGACTGTGAACAGACTTAAAACTGGGGGCCTGCAGCCACCAGCGCCCTACCCGCCTCGTTGTCTGTATATTTTTCAAAATTATCGATAAACAACCGGGCGAGTTTTGTTGCTTTTTCAGTCCATTCAGCGGCATCTTTATAGGTGTTTCTCGGGTCTAAAATGTCATCATTTACCTGCTCTAATGAGGTGGGTATTTCCAAATTAAAAAAGGGAAGCACCGTTGTCTCTGCACCCTCAATAGAACCGTCTAGGATACGATCAATGATGGCCCGGGTATCTTGAATAGAAATGCGTTTCCCGGTACCGTTCCAACCGGTATTTACCAGGTATGCCTGTGCGCCGTGTGCCTCCATCTTTTTGACCAATTCTTTGCCGTAGGTCGTGGGATGCAAGGTTAAAAAGGCTTCTCCAAAACAGGCGGAGAAAGTAGGCTCAGGTTCGGTTACCCCCCTTTCGGTACCGGCGAGTTTAGCGGTAAATCCAGACAAAAAATGGTATTGGGTCTGTTCTGGATTCAGCCTGGCCACTGGAGGCATTACTCCAAAGGCATCGGCCGTTAGGAAAATCACTTTATTGGCATGGCCTGCCTTTGAAACGGGTGTCACAATATTATCAATATGATAAATCGGATAGGAAACACGGGTATTCTGAGTGACAGAATCATCAAAAAAATCAATCTTACCGGATCCGTTTACCGTAACATTTTCCAACAAAGCGTCTTTTTTAATCGCACCGAAAATATCGGGTTCTGCTGCAGGA
>JASMME010000066.1 GCA_030748365.1 Lutibacter sp. | reverse complement strand
ACCAAATCAATGACCACTCCGGCACATTCTCCCACCCCCACGGCTTTGATATAAGGGGCCTCGTTGCCCCAGTCTATAAAATCATTTTCCTGTAGGTCATCGGTACTGGAAAGGGGTTTTAAAAGCTGGTAGAAATACCTTTCCCCTTGTTGCTCGTAATAGGCTATAAAAGAGCTCCCTTCAGGGGCCTTTTCCTGGTAGTCATTGAGGATTCGTCGCAGGGCGTCCGGCCCCCGTTTACTGGGTATCTTGATTACCTTGTCAGCAATCCTGGCAGCACCACCCCCTAGGACTGCCCCGCCCAGGAGTACCTGGAGGGCCGGTGCTACCCGTTTCCCAGATTTGACAGACATGCCCTGAAAGCCAATAGTGGCCATACTATGTTGTCCACAGGAATTCATACAACCGCTGATCTTGATGGTCATAGACCGGTTGTTCTGGTACTGTGGATATTCACTTGTAAGCACCTCCTCCAGGGCCCTGGTAATGCCTGTACTACTGGCGATGCCCAAGTTACAGGTATCCGTTCCGGGACAAGCAGTGATGTCAAACAAACTTTGATAGCCCTTCTCTGTAAAGCCCATCTTGGTCAATTCCGTATAAAAAAACGGCAATCGATCAGCCTTTACATGACGGATTAACATATCCTGACGCAGGGTAAGGCGCAGTTCATTGGCCGCATGGTTTTTAATGAGGGCTGCCAGGCTCCGGGCCTTGTCGGTATAAAAATCTCCCAGGGGCACTTTGATACCAATGGCAAAAAAGCCGGCTTGTTTTTGGGGGATGACATTGCTTTTCTTCCAGCGTTCATAATCTTCCAGATCCTCAATGGTTACAGTTGGAACTGATGCCTCGGGGAGTTGTATGTCCGCTTCAAAGTCACTGGTGTCTATAGGAAACGAATGTATAGACAAGGCTGTCTGCTCCTGCTGCACCAAGGAGCGAAAGGCTTCCAATCCAATGTCTTTGAGTAGGAATTTCATCCGGGACCGGTTGCGGCGCTTGCGCTCACCATGTCGGTCAAATACCCTAAGTACCGACTCGGTTAGGGGAATGATCTTGTCTTCGGGAATAAATTCGTACAAGGTATCTGCCAAACGCGGTTGTGAGCCCAGTCCTCCGGCCAATAAGACCTTAAAGCCCCGTTGTCCATCTCTAAGCCTGGCGATAAAACCCAGGTCATGCATAAAGGACAGGGCGGTATCTGCCTCCGTACCTGAAAAAGAAATTTTGACTTTCCGACCCATTTCCTGGCAGATAGGATTTCTTAAAAAGTAGCCAAAGACTGCTTGTGCATAAGGACTGACATCAAAGGGCTCGTTCGGGTCAATACCGGCGGTCTCTGAGGCCGTTACATTCCTTACTGTATTGCCACAGGCCTCCCGCAGGGTGATGTCATCTTTTTCCAATTGGGCCCACAACTCAGGGGTTCTGTCTAGGCTTACATGGTGAATCTGGATATCCTGACGGGTGGTAATGTGCAACCTACCACGGGAATAGTCATCGGAGACATCCGCTATCCGCAACAATTGCTCCCCTGAAATTTTTCCATAGGGTATCTTGATGCGAATCATCTGTACTCCAAACTGGCGTTGACCGTATACACCGCGCGCCAGGCGCAGGCTTCTAAAACGCTCTTCGTCTACCTTCCCTTCGTAATAAAGGCGGATTTTCTTTTCGAGGTCAATGATGTCTTTTTCAACGACTGGATTTTCAATCTCAGTTCTAAAACTCTGCATGTCCTTATGATCTTAAGTTAGTAGTAATATCTCTTGTTCACAACAGCTGTGAACAGGCATGGCTATGGTAGTTTAGGCAGTTTTACCGCTTATTCAATAAATCCAACGCCCACCGTATTGTTGGAACGGGGGTCAATCAGAATAAAAGAGCCGTTGGTTCTGTGTGCTTTAAAGGCATCAAAGAAAACAGGCTTGTTAAGTTGAAAGGAAATAGAGGCTATATCATTCATCTTTAAGCTGTCAACACCAGTCTCTACCCCAGAATAATCAGGTAGAATCCTGTGGTGTACTGTCTGTACCCTGGCCAATACCTTGTGTACCCCGTGTTGGAGTACATAGTTGGAGCCCACTTGCAGGTGCTCGGCATCCATCCAGCTAACCGTAGCTGTAAAACGCTTGTCAATGGACGGCAACTCCCCTGCCTTGACAATCATATCACCCCGGCTGACGTTGACATCATCTTCCAGGCTAATGGAAACAGCAGAACGGCGGGCGGCTGTTTCGTATGTCTGATCGTAAAAATAGATTTCTTTGATGCGACTCCTGGTCTTTGAGGGCAAGATGACCACCTCATCCCCTACATTTAACTCGCCCCCGTATACCTTTCCGGCATAGGCCCTAAAATCGTGAAAATCTTCCGTTTTGGGCCGAATGACATACTGTACTGGGAACCGTGCTTTGCCCCTGTTATAGATGTCTTGGGTGTCGAGCGCTTCTAGGTGCTCCAACAGGGTTTGTCCTTGGTACCAGGGCATGGCATCGGAGCGGGTCACTACGTTATCGCCTCTCAGGGCACTGACGGGTATAAAGGTAACCTGCTGGTCTTTATAATCATTTTTTGTTGCCAATTCCTCAAAGGCTGATTTGATTTCCTGATACCTTTCCTCAGCATAGTCTACCAAATCCATTTTGTTGACAGCCACAATAATGTCTTTCACCCTTAAAAGGCTGTTGATAAAAAAGTGGCGATAGGTCTGTTCAATGACACCATGACGGGCATCGATCAGGATAACGGCCGCCTGTGACGTAGAGGCACCGGTTACCATGTTCCGGGTATACTCGACATGACCAGGGGTATCCGCAATGATATAACTTTTGGTAGCCGTCGAAAAGTAGATATGCGCCACATCGATGGTGATTCCTTGTTCGCGTTCGGCTACCAATCCGTCAGTAGCCAGGGAAAAATCGAGGTAGTCATAGCCCTTTTGCTTTGAACTGCGCTCAATGGCCTCCAGTTTGTCATCGGTAAGAGAACGGGTGTCGTAGAGCAACCTTCCTATCAGGGTGCTTTTTCCATCATCGACACTGCCGGCAGTTGCTATTTTTAATACTTCCATTGTTTGACTAACTGTTTTGTTAAAAATATCCTTGTTGTTTTCGTTTTTCCATGGCGGCTTCCGAACGTTTGTCGTCGATCCGGGCCCCGCGTTCCGAAATACTTGATTCCCTGATTTCAGCGACCACCTCACGAATGGTGGCGGCTTTAGAAATCACAGCGGCGGTACAACTCATGTCTCCAACCGTTCTAAAACGCACCTGGCGTTCTTCTACAATCTCTTCTTCGTCCTTATACACAAATTCGGACGCTGACCAAATCAGCCCATCGCGAACAAAAGTCTTTCTCGGATGGGAAAAATAAATGGATGGGATTTCTAAATTTTCTTTTTCAATATAGGTCCATACATCTAATTCTGTCCAATTGGAAATGGGAAATACCCGGACGTTCTGACCGTGCTCAATCTGACCATTTAACATATCGAAGAGTTCTGGACGCTGGTTTTTCTCATCCCACTGACCAAAATCATCCCGTACGGAGAAGATACGTTCCTTGGCCCTGGCTTTTTCCTCATCCCTGCGGGCCCCGCCGATACAGGCATCAAACTTATACGCTTCTATGGCGTCTAGTAAGGTCGTAGTCTGTAACATATTCCTGCTGGAATACCGACCAAATTCTTCCTTCACCTTCCCTTGGTCTATGGTGTCCTGCACCTTTCTAATAATCAATTCAACCCCCAATTCGGCCACCATTTGATCGCGAAATTCAATGGTCTCAGGAAAGTTGTGTCCGGTATCAATATGCATCAAGGGAAAGGGAATCTTTGCCGGATAAAAGGCTTTTTGGGCCAATCTTACCAAGGTAATCGAATCTTTTCCGCCTGAAAACAAAAGCACCGGTCGTTCAAATTGGGCAGCCACCTCGCGCATGATATAAATGGCTTCGTTTTCTAAGGCGTTGATATGTGTCTTCGCTGTCATATATTCTTATTTTAGGAATGCAAACCGCATTCTCTGTTGGCCAACACTTTGGTCGGATCAAAATAGCTAAATTCGTTGGGCAGTCCGTGGGTTTCTAGGTAAGCGTCCAGGGCCGCGTCTGTCCAGTGATAAAAAGGACTGACCTTTATCAGCCCATCCTTGGTTTGAGAAACGATGTCGATACGATCTCTAAAAGCTGTTTGCCCCTTGCGTAAATTGGTAAACCAAAGGCCTGGTTTGTGTTCCTGCATGGCCCTGTTAAAGGGCTCCAGTTTTACCTGTTCCGTAAAGCGGGCATGCTGTGGATCTTCCACCTGGGGAATGCCCATAAGTGCATCTCTGTAGGCTGATGTTTGCTTCGGCACGTACAAATGCACATTCAAACCAAGGCTTGTGATTAGTTCATCAGCGTGCTTATAGGTGGCCGGGGTATTGTATCCGGTATCACACCACAGTACTTTGATGTCTTTTTTTAGCCGGGTACAGGCAAAAAGAATGGCTGCCTCATAAGGCCTAAAGTTGGTAGTCACCACTGGGTTATTGGCGTAATTGATGGCCCAGGCAACAATCTCCTCAGGCGATTTATCCCGCAATTCCCTGTTTGTTTGTTCCATCGATCGTGTACTCATTGTTTTCCCCATTTTATGGCATTCCAGATGCGTTCGTGAAAAAAATACAGAAACATTTTGGTGACCATCTCGATGGAACCTATGGCCAGTGCGACAGTTGTCTCACCGGTGATTAGCCAGGAAATCAAGATGGTATCCAAGGTGCCCACCAACCGCCAACTGAGTGATTTCAGTACGCTGCGAATCGGTTTTTCCGAGGCGACATCTGCCTGTTTGGTGCTCATAGGCCGATCATTCTTCGAACGATTTGCTACAAATAACTGGTCTAATAACATCTTTTTTCTATGATTTTTAACAGCGCAAACATAGCGCATTTTTATTAGTCTACCAAGTTGGTAGGGTAATAATTTACAAAAGCTGGTATTATTATCATATTCTAAAAAAAAAGGTCAAAAATTACGAATATAAAGCCTGGTCTATATCCTGGATGATGTCTGTTATATGTTCGAGACCGACAGAGATTCGCACCAATCCGGGACTGATACCGGAAGCAGACAACTCCTGCTTATCGAGCTTACTGTGTGTGGTGGAAGCCGGATGGGTCACAATGGTTTTGGCATCGCCCAAATTGGCGGTCAGCGAGCACATCTTGATAGCGTCTAGAAATCTTCTTCCGGAGGCCAAGCCTCCCTTGAGCTCAACTGCCACGATGGTACCTCCGAGTGTCATTTGCTTACGGGCAACCGCATACTGTGGATGAGTGGGTAAAAAGGGATACTTCACCCTGGCAATCTTTGGATGTTCCTCAAGATATTGAGCCAGTTTCAAGGCGTTGTCACAATGTTTTTCTACCCTGACAGCCAGGGTTTCCAGACTCTTACTCAAAATCCAGGCATTAAAGGGTGACAAAGCTGGACCACTATTTCTGGAAAAGGCATAGATGTCTGCTATTAGGGTCTTTTTACCAACCACAACCCCTCCCAGTACACGTCCCTGGCCATCGATCAATTTGGTAGCAGAATGTACTACCAGGTCCGCTCCGTACCGGAGGGGCTGTTGTATATAGGGGGTCGCAAAGCAATTGTCGATAATTAATAAAACCTGGTGTGCCCGGGCAATCTTCCCTAGGTGTTCAAGATCCAGTACATCTACCCCGGGATTGGTAGGGGTTTCCGCATAGATGATCTTGGTAGTAGGTTGGATCAGGTCTGCAATCGTATCTGGTTTATCGATGTCAAAATAATCAGTATTAATCTGCCATTTGGGTAGGTATTTGGTAAACAGGGTATGGGTAGATCCAAATACATTCCGGGCGGAAAGGACATGGTCCCCGCTCTGTAACAAGGCGGCAAATGTTGAAAAAATAGCGGCCATACCCGTTGCAAATGCATAGCCATCCTCTGCCCCTTCCATAGCGGCTATTTTTTGGACAAACTCACTGGTATTGGGATTGCTAAAACGGGAATAGATATTGGTGTTGGTGGTGTTTTCCTCAAAAGCATCAGCCATACTGCCCGCATCCTGAAAAACAAAACTCGAACTCAGGTACAGGGGGGTAGAATGTTCCTGGAACTGAGAACGTTCCAAGTGGTTTCGAATGGCATTTGTTTCAATAGATTTGTTATTTTTCATCTGTGTTATTTTAATTTGTTGAATCAGTACTTTGATATGTTACATGGCCTGCTTCTCAATACTTGTCCGCCAGTCGCAAAATATCGCCGAACACACCCCGGGCCGTAACAGCAGCACCAGCACCGGCACCCTGAATGACCAGTGGTTTTTCTCCATAGGACTCCGTATAAATCTCAAAAATGGCATCGGCCCCACGGATCTGCCCCAGGGCACTGTCAGCAGGTACCGAAACCAACTTTACTTCCAAGCACCCCTTGTCTTGCTGGAGATCACCTGACAATTCCCCCACATACCGAAGCACATGCTTGGGCGACTGCGCTTCTTTGAGCGCCTGATAATGTGGATCCATCAAGGATAAGTTCTCAAGGAATGCGGGCAAGGTAGCCGCCGTCAGGGTTGGGTCGGGAAGCAGGTTTTCCACGGACACATCTTCCAGTTCATTTTGCAGGTCGAGTTCCCTGGCCAAAATCAACAGCTTTCTCGCCACATCATTCCCACTCAGGTCAACACGTGGGTCGGGCTCGGTCAGCCCGCCAGAGATGGCCTCTTCCAGTACGGTAGCAAAGGCCTCTTCCCGCTGCGAAAAATGGTTAAACAAATAACTCAAAGAGCCAGAAAACACCCCCCGAATTCGGGTGATATTTTCCCCGGTATCATGAAGCAACCTAATGGTGTCTATCAGGGGCAATCCTGCACCCACGTTGGTTTCATAGAGATAGGTCTTCTTGTTATCACGAATTTTTTTCCTCAGTTCCTTGTAAAATTCGAAGGACACCGTATTGGCAATTTTATTTGAAGAAATCAAGTCAAAACCGTTGTCAACCAGCGCCCCGTAATGATTGATAAAATCCTTACTGGCAGTATTGTCAATGGCGATCAGGTTTTCTAGGTGGTGCTGGTCGGCATAGGCAATGACATCGGCTACGGTATAGCCCTCCTGACCTTCACGTAACAAATCAGCTTCCCAGTTCTC
>JASMME010000065.1 GCA_030748365.1 Lutibacter sp. | reverse complement strand
GGCCAATAATAAGTAAGGATCAACACGCGCTTCATCGGCTTATATTTTGGTATAAAGCTATTAATTTTTCGGAGGTTTTCTCCCAATGAAATTTCTGAGAGATAAAACGGCGGCCATTGTCACCCAATTGTTTGGCCAACATTTGATCAGTGTATAGCTGTGCTACCTTCTTGGCAAAATCATCCTGATCAGTGGCCCGGTGAACCAGACCTGCCCCTACCCTCTCTACCAATTGTTTTTGGGCGGTGGCATCACTTACCAGTAAGGGTTTGCCCATACTCATATATTGACATATTTTATTGGCATAGGTGGTGTCGTGGTGAGGGTTTCGGTGCAAAGGCGAAATACACACCGTACTGGCCGCTATATAAGAAGGGAACAGTGCCTCCGGTTGCCAGCCTTGAAAATCTACCCACGGAGCAATATTGAGCCTCGCCACCTGTGCTCGCAATACCTTATCCGTAGTGTTCCGTCCAACCACAACCAATCGTATCTCTGGAATACGATCCTTTAAGCGCGCAACCGCTCCGATGGCTGTCTGCAAGCCCCTTCTAAGTCCCGTATCGCCAATATATAGCAATGTAAAATAAGAATTATAGCGCTTTAACAAAGATTGCAGTGGCCGGGCATCCTCATAAAATGTCTTTCGAACCGTGTTCGGAACTGCTATCACATTGGGTACAGGCTTGTCAGTTCTTTCAATCAATTCCTGACCGGCCTCTTCAGTAACCGTAAGCACATAATCGGCTTTTTTGACCAGTGTTTCTTCCTGCTGCTTCCATTTTTTTAGGGAGATTAAGCGCTTTCCTAAAAAACTTTGCAAATGGGGATAATACCGCATGATTTCTGGGCGGTTCTCATGCAGGTCTAAGACCGTAGGGAGTGGGTTTTTCTTGATCGCCCAAAAAACCGCCGCCCCAATCTGCATATCGTGTATATGAACCACCTCAATGGCATGGGCCTGAATAAAATGACGGATCTTTCGGGCCATCAAAAAGGTATACAAAGGAACCGTATAGGCAAGGGCTGATAATTTGTAAAGCCATTGGTTAGATGGGTATCTTTTTACCTGGATACCTTGGTGGATTTCATCTGTTGGTTCTGGGCCGTACTTGAGGCAAAACAACAAGACCTCATGGCCTTTCTTTATCAGGGAAATGGCCTCATTTTCTACCCTTGGATCGGGCGGAAAGGTATTGTCTAATATCATGCCTATCCTCATCGCCGTTTCTTTTCAGCATAGACCGCATAATAACGGGGAGTAAAACTTCTTAACAAGGGCCGTAAGCCTATCTTGTAAACAGGACTTGTCCACTTTTCACGGCGGGTAATCTCCCAAGCTGTTTTGTCGAGCAACCAGTCAAATTGCCAGTCTTCAAATTCGTGGAAATGCCTGTCCCAAGGATCAGTATGGCTTCTGTAGGCTTTCTTAAACCAAAGGCGCAGGGGTACTGTAGCAATCAACCTGGGCGCTTTGATTTGTTGCAGAACGGAATAGGGGTTTAGCAAATGTTCAAAGATTTCAAAGGCGGTCACAGCGTCTACCTGGTATTTTTCGACCAGCGCTGGAAACAAGTCCAGGTCCTCCCCTTCGGTATTGTAGACCGTATAGCCCGCTTGTTCCAAAATCTCGCTAAAAGGATTGCGTACGCCCAAATCCAATAAGGTGGCAGGTGCTGGCAGCACTGATTGCAAAAAACGCAGGGTGTGCGTATACCGTCGGGTAGGGAGCTTATGATACATGGGGCTTTCGTTTGTTTCTTATAAACCAGGCCAGGGAAATCCCAAAGAACAAGCCATAAGAAAGTAGGGTTAAGAAACTGCCCTTTCTTATAACACTCGGCTCGAATTTAAATTCAATGCGGTGGGTACCTTTGGGTACTTGTAGCCCCCTCAACACGTAATTTACTTGGTAATGCGGACTTGGCTTACCATCAATATAGGCCTGCCAACCATCTTTATAATACATTTCGGAAAAGACGGCAAACTGGGCGCTGTCAGTGTTGGTGATATATTCCAGCGCATTGGCCCGGTAGGAGACCAGCTCAACAGTGGCCGATTTGTCAAGGGGGTAGCGTGTCTGCAGGCCTGCTGACACGGATTGCTGGTTAATCACGGCCTTGTTTGCTACAGGCAAGCTATCCAGGGCTCGTATTTCCTGATTCGCATCGGCAGCCACCAACAATTCATTGACAAACCAGGCATTGCCCAAGGCCGCATCATTGTGTTCATAGCCCCGCTGACCGGATTCATCAGTACCAATTATATACCGGGTATTTAGCATGTCGAGTACCCGGGTATTTCCTCTGGCAATGTGAAAATCAAAGAGTTCTTGATAACGCCTGGGTTTGGCGGCGTGGTAACCACCAATGGATTTGTGAAAATAAGAGGTAGAACCGTCTGCCAGCAGGTTTTTACTGAAGTCTGCTACCCGGTAATGATCCTGGTCTTTTAAGATGGCTTTGTCAATGGCCGTGGCCTGGAAGGGTTTGCGTACTTTTCTGGCCGTGGTAAAGGCCTCGTTGTCAAGATAGCGCTTGTCTACATTGACCAGGTCAAACAATATGAGCAGGCTAAGCCCGCCCAATAGGATATTTTTTGAGAGTCGCTTCTCAATAAATAACCAAAGAAGGCCTGCTGACAAGCACACCAGTAGTAAGCTACGAAGACTGTCGTGGAAAAAGAGGGTTTTCCGGTCATGACTAATCACGTCTAAAAAACCGCTAATTTGCGCATCTATTTGCAGGTCTACAGGGGTCTCAAAAGCAAACAAAGAAGTCCCAAAAAGGCTAAAGAACAAGGCAAGCCCTCCCGCGATCAGGGTGGCCCGCTTTAAAGCAACAAGCTTCAGTCCCTTGGAAATATCTGCGGCGAAAAGGGCTTTAAGACCCAATACTGCCAACAGGGGAATAGCCAGTTCAGCAATCACCTGAATAGAGGAGACTGCCCGGAATTTGTTGTACAAGGGCACGTATTGGATAAAAAAATCGGTGAGTATGGACAAATGTTTGCCCCAACTCATCAAAATGGCAAAAACCGTGGCTGCGAGCAACCAATTACGCATAGGCCCCTTTACTAGGAACAAAGCCAGTACAAATAGAAAGAGAACAACTGCGCCCACATAGGCCGGCGCAGCCACAATGGGCTGAGAACCCCAGTACATAGACGACAACTGTAACAGGTAATTGGCATTGGTCGGATCGAGTCGCTGCTGCTGTACCTGCTCGGTTAGAAAAGTGCGCAGGGCACTGTCTTCGACCACCTCGTGGCGGGTACCGCCCATAAAACGAGGAATAAATAGGTTAAAGGTTTCCAGCCGCCCATAACTGTATTCGGTAATATAATCCCTGTCTAGCCCAGAAGTGACTTCTTTCTCAGTGCCATCAGGATGAATGGTCAGTTCGCTTTTTCCCCGCGTGCTGTACTTACTGTATTCGGAAGTGGCCAGTAAACCGGTCGCATTGACTCCTATGGACAAGATAAGTGCTACCAGTAGGATGAGACTGCTTTTAAAAAAGTGCGGCCATTCCTGCTTACGAAGGGCTACTGACAACTGTACAATTCCCAGGATAAGAACTAGGAAGAACAGGTAGTAGGTCATTTGGATATGATTGGCACTCAATTCTAAAGCCATGGCCAAAGCAGTTAGTAAAAAGCCGCAAAAATACCTCCGTTGAAAGACCAGCAAAATCCCTGAGAGCACTAAGGGCATATAGGCAATGGCATGGGCCTTGGCGTTGTGACCAACGCCCAAAATGATAATCAGGTAGGTTGAAAAACCAAAGGCCAGCGCCCCTGTAATGGCTGTCTTCCAGTCAACTTTTAGGATGAGTAGCAGGATAAAAAAATTCAGCAGGTAGAGGAACAAATAGTCGGCAGGCCTGGGCAAAAAGCGGAGTAACCTATCTGCTTGTTTGATAAAATCATATGGATAATAGGCACTGACCACATAGGAGGGCATTCCGATAAAGCTGGTATTGGTCCAATAAGGCTCTTCCTGGTATTCCTTTCTAAAGTCAACAATTTCCTTGGACGAACCTATAAACTGGCTAATGTCACTTTGCGGAAGTTGTTTCCCTTGTAGAACAGGGGAAAAATAGGCCAGAGACGCCAAGACAAAAAGGACCAGTGCCAGGAGATAAGGAGCGGTATTGTTCAGTGAAAATTGCCTCATAGATCAGTCGTTTACCTCTTCATAATCAACATAATCGCCTACCTGATTATTCCTATTCTTTGACCCAGAAGGTTTTTTATCAATCACGGTCTCCCCTACGGTACCTGACTGATCGGTGTATTGATCTTGTTGTTGTCGTTTGATTTTTTCAGACATATTACGCATCATCCTACGCAGAAAAATCGGCGCAATATACCGCGTGATAAATTTGAATATATAATAACTGATAATCAGTATGGCAAGGGTTCTGAGCAATCCCATAAAAGCGGTTTTGATAAACATCAAAAATAACAATTTGAGAGGAAACAGCGCGTTGAATTATATAAAATATTATATTTGAATCTCCCCTAAGCCCTGCCTATGAAAAAGCACCTTTGTCGGTTTTTATTCTTTTTGTGCACAATGTCCGCCAGTGGACAATACACGGAAATCATCAACTCAAAACGACCAGGACTTGCCGAAAGCCCCTATGGGGTTGGCACCCACGTACTTCAAATAGAAAGTGGTTTTTTTTACCGCGCTGTACCAACCCCTATTAAGATGCTGGACAGCTATGGATCACGGTGGTTTGTTCGCTATGGGGCACTTTCTGAAAAACTAGAATTCAACCTATCTATTATCGCGAAGTACAACTATCAGTCCTCCTTAGAAAATGACCTTTTTCATATGAATTCTGTGCAAGAATTTACCAATAAACCACTTGTGATTTCTGACAAACCGCTCCGGAGCGAAGGGGTGCATGTCGGTGTCAAATACTTACTCTACCAACAGAAATATACCGACAAATCTAAAGAGATCAGAAGCTGGAAACGCCGGATGGCCTTTGATACAAAAAGGCTGATCCCTAGTGTTGGACTGGGACTACAGGCCCATATACCTCAAATTGACAGCAAGCCTGAACGCGGAGATATCCGTTTTGATGGCGCTGTACTCCTGCAACAGGATTTTTCTGACCGGTGGGTCCTGCTAACAAACTTTATTGTAGGAGACATCAAGGGAGCGGACCCTTTTGTTGCCTACCTCCTGAGCAGCACCTATGCTTTCAGCGACAGGTGGTCCTACTTTATAGAAAATAAGGGGACCTACCGGAAAAACCGTCCCACGGAATTCCAATGGGGTACAGGACTTGCTTTTCTGTGTACAAAGAACCTACAACTCGATGTATCAGCCAGCAACACCCTTTTTGAGAACAACCCCTTTGTATATGGAGCTGTTGGAATCTCTTGGCGGCTAGACTGGCACAGGGATAAAATTATCCGTAAAGAAGTGCCGACACAAGAAAAAAAAAGACGGAATTTCTTTCGTAGGTTGTTCAAAAAAAAATCTTAGTTACCTTTGGGGAATATGATCCAACTAAAAGAAGTAAACACCAACAAACTGTTACGGGCATTTGTAAGCTTTCCTTTTAGCCTGTATAAGAACAACCCTTACTGGGTACCCCCTATTATCAAAGAAGAAATGGCCAGCTTCAATCCTGCTAAGAACCCCGTGTTCAAACATGCAACAGCCCGTTTTTTCCTGGCGCAAAAACACGGGAAAACCGTTGGAAGAATTGCCGCCATCATCAACCATACAGAGGTCAATGTTCAAGGAATTAAGAAAATGCGTTTTGGTTGGTTTGACTTTATTGATGACCTGGAAGTGTCTAAATGCCTCCTTGACAAGGTTTGCGCGATTGGGCTGGAAAACCAATTGTCTTTTATGGAAGGACCCGTCGGTTTTTCCAACCTAGACAAAGTAGGGGTGCTGACCGAAGGTTTCGATCATATCGGCACCATGATTACCTGGTATAACCACCCCTATTACCAGGACCATTTTACCAAACTGGGCTTTCTGCCTGAAAAGCAATATGTAGAGAACAAGTTCCTCTTTAAAAATGTTGATCCCAAAGCCCTGGAACGTACCAGTGAACTTGTGCAGAAACGCTACCAAGTCAGGGGACTGGGCTTTGGCAAAACCAAGAACTTGCTCCCCTATGTGGATGAAATGTTCGACCTTTTCAACAAAAGTTATGCCTCCTTGTCATCCTTCGTACCAATCTCTGCCATTGAAAAAGCCTATCTAAAGGATAAATACATTCGTTTTATCAACCCAGAATACATCAATTTCGTGCTGGATAAAACAGGTAAAATTATCGCTTTTGCCATTATCATGCCCTCCTTCTCCCGCGCCTTGCAAAAGGCCCGAGGAAAACTGTTTCCCTTTGGTTTTTGGCACCTGCTACAGGCTAAAAAAAACAGCAAAGATATTATCACCTACCTGATTGGCGTCGATCCTGCCTACCAAAAGAAAGGGGTCATAGCACTGTTAATGCGGGACCTTCATCGCTCCTGCGAAAAGAACGGTGTGGTCAATTGCATACGGACCCCTGAGCTCGTAGACAACAAAGCCATTGCCGCCATCTGGAAACATTACAATCCCCAAACGCATAAACGGCGTTGCACTTACAGAAAAGACCTCTGATGCAGTTATTCTACCACCCTTCCCTTATTCCGGATTCACAAGAAGTGACCTTTGACAAAACAGAAAGTAGGCACCTGGTACGGGTACTTCGAAAAAAAGAAGGTGACCTGGTATCTATTACCAACGGCGCCGGATACTTATTTACCGGATGTATCAAAACGGCCAATGATAAAAAATGTACCGTTGAAATCACCACTGTTGAGGCCAGGCAGAAAAACCGTACTTACTCCCTACACATCGCCATCGCACCAACCAAACTAAATGACCGGTTTGAATGGTTTTTAGAAAAAGCCACCGAAATCGGCATTGATCAGATTACACCAATTGTCTGTGAACATTCCGAACGGAAAGTCCTCAAAATAGAACGGATGGAAAAGATCTTGCAGACAGCGGCCAAACAATCTTTACACTGCCACTTTCCAATACTCAACCCTGCAATCAGCTTCAAGGATTTTATCCAACAAGATTTGAAAGGACTTTTGTGTATTGCCCACTGTGAAGAACGTGACAAGCAAGCGTTGAAAACTGTCTTAAAGCCCGGCCAAAATACGACCATTCTGATCGGT